>JAYUZN010000652.1:0-5727 GCA_043751755.1 Bacteroidota bacterium
ACTCTTTGAAGTCTGGATTGAAGTTCATCTTTGGAATGATATTGTTCACGTAAAAATTCGATGGCTGCTATTCTCGCTTCTGGAGCTTGTTGTAGCCAACACGTGTATGCTTTGGGTTCTTCGCCTAATTTATGAATAGAGAAGGCTGTTTTGTCATAAGTGAAATTTCGCATATGTATTCAATTTGTTTGCAAATATACGTATTTGTCCCTCAAAAAACAAATTATACGCCACGCATTTTTCGTTTTCTTTTGACATTTTTTGCTTGTTGTGAGCATTATTTCTTTATTTTTCAACATAATAGTTTTGAAGTACCTGCTCAAAAGTGGCTAACATTTGAGGCAAACGAGGATTTGCTTTTAAGGCAATAAACGTATGTTTTGTACTCATATCGGGGTAACAAGTCTAATTCCATACTTTTTTAGTTCGGATAAAGGGGTTCCCTTTCTGATAGCCTCATGAATTAATGCTTTTTGCGCCAAGCGTTTTTTGATAAACGCAATGACTTGAGGCGATTGTATGCTAATTTTTTTGAGGGTATGAGTTGCCATAAGTTTGAAAATATAGGCAAATATACAGGTTTTTTCTGAAAAGATGTGTTTTTATTTTTGTGAAAAAAATACGTAATTCATCTGTTACTTTGTTAATGATTTTGCCCACTCTTCAGCAGGAGGTGTATCTGCCAATAATTGCCTCAAATGAATAAAGGTATTTTCTTGAATGGGAGGGAGTTGCATATAGCGTTCTCTAAGGGCTTTCTTACGATTTTCCGCATCTAATTTTTCCATTTTTTCTGCCTCCACCTTAGCTAAGGCGATAGCAAAAAGTTGGTAAATAAACGCATAATCAGATTGTACTAATTCCGATAGCGTAGTTTTTAAAACCTGTTTATCAATTACTTGTGTTTTCATTTTGTATAAATTAACATAGGAATCCGTAATAAGTACAAAGATAGCTATATTTTGGGATATTATTTTCGTTCATAGATTAAACCCGTACTTTCCGTTTTCTTTTGACTTTTTCCTTCACGACTAAGGCATAAAAATGGAACATTTCATTCAATTCTTCGAGGTATTTTTTGCGCATTTCTTCATATTGAAACAGTATCAAGTCGCTGCTTTGTGCTTGTATATGAACGTCTAATAAGTCGTTCACTCGTTTGATATTGTCCATCAATTCCTGTGCTTTTGCCCCGTTAAAAAGGGCTGTATTTGTGTTTTTCATATTGTTATAGTTGAAAGTTTGGGTGTAATTTCACAAAACCTTTGGGACGCTTTTCCCCTTTACGACTGAAAATTAAATAACTTACTCGTTTGATAGTCCCGTAGGGACGCTATATTTATAGAAAAAAAACATGCCCCGCCCCATCTATTTGTGAATATCTGCGCGAATCTAACAATCAATCCACCCATTCCGCGATAAACACATTGGTATCGCGTGTGCCGCCGTTGTCTCTGTTAGAAGAAAAAACCAATTTTTTTCCGTCAAAAGAGAACATAGGAAAAGCATTAAAAAGGCTTTGATTCGTGATTTGTTCTAAATTTGTGCCGTCATCATTTATCATAAACAGCTGAAAATCATAGCCTTTTGTTGCGTGATGATTGGAGGCAAAGATGATTTTTTTGCCCGAAGGATGATAAAAAGGAGCCCAATTTGCCTTGCCCAAATGCGTTATTTGCTTCAAATCGGAGCCATCTACATTGCACGTATAAAGCTCCATTGTAGTAGGAGCCACCAAGTTCTGTGCTAATAATTCTTTATATTCTTTTATTTCTATTTCGGTTTGTGGACGCGAGGCTCGGAACACCAATTTCTTGCCATCTGGCGAGAAAAATGCGCCCCCATCATAGCCAAGTCCCGTTGTTATTTGCTTTACATGCTTGCCATTTATGTCCATAATATACAAATCCAAATCGCCATTGCGGGTAGAGGTAAAAACGATTTTGTCGCCTTTGGGAGAAACCGTTGCTTCGGCATCATAGCCATTTGTTTTGGTCAATTGCTTTTTTATTTTCCCTTGTAAATCAGCTACATAGATGTCGAAATCGGGATAAATTGCCCACAAATATTTGCCGCCACTTTTTGCCATATCTACAGGTGCAGGGCAAGCCGCATCACCGGCATGGGTAGAAGCATAGACGATTGTTTGGTTTTTGGGCAAAAAATAAGCGCAAGTTGTGCGCCCTTTTCCTGTGCTTATCAAAGGTGGGCGATAGTCCTTGCCTTTTGCCTTTGCTTCTGCAATATCCATGGAAAAAATCTGGTCGCAATCCAATCCCCATGCTTTGTTATTAGACTGAAAAATGAGTTTTTTATCATCAAAACTAAAATAAGCTTCGGCATTGTCTCCGCCAAAAGTCATTTGTGTGATGTTTTTGAGATGTTTTGATTCTGAAACAGGAGTTTGTGCAGAAAGGCTTGCGAAAGAAGCCAATAAAATGAGTGTTGATAGTTTGTGCATGTTTTGTTGTTTTTCGTGCAGATTTTGGAGATTACTTTTTTTATAGGGAAATTGTTTACAAAACCAGTTCTTTCCACTTGTCTAAGCCTCTTTTGCGCAGGCTAAAACTCACGCCTATCAAGTGAATCATCTTGTTAGAAGCAGTATATTTATCTGCATAATTATTTTCTTGCATCTGTGAAATTGCCATGTCAGGATTTTGATTTTTCTTAAATTCAAAAATATAAACATGCCCTTCTGTTTCTACAACTGCGTCTATACGTCCTTCTCTTACGGCTACTTCTGCCTGTATTTTTATGCCTAATAAAGTGAAAATGAGATAGATAACTGCATGATAGAAATTTTCAGCCACAGGGGTAACTTTGCCTTTATCATTTACTTTAGAAAAAAGATGAAAAGGCGTGGAAGCAAATAAACTTTCAATAATTCCAAGAACTTTTTTAACATTATTTTCTAAAAAAGCCATTTTGATGTCATAAATATGTGCGGGCGAATCTCCAAAATCTTGGTTTATATAATCAGCTAATAACATTTCATTAAAAGACTGCGCTATTTCTTTGTTGGGAAAACCTGCCAGAAATAAATTGTCTCCCAAAGACTTTTTTAACGTAAGATATCCTGTTTGTAACAAAATAGATTTCACATTTAACTGCCTCAAGTTGAAGGTATCAAAGGTTCTATCACTCACTTTTTCTTGGGACAAATCGTAATGATAGACTTTATTGAGCATTTTCACCAAAAAAGTAGGCGTTCCCGAAGCGAACCAATAATTCGCAAACTGACTGCTATTAAATAATAACAAGGTAGAAAAGGGGTTGTAAACAAAATTTTTACCGTCCCACGAAAAGCCGTCATACCATTCTTCCACTTTTGCAATACATTCTTCTTTGGTAAGACCGTTTTTATCTGCTAATTTTTGTAACCCTTCGGGAAAATAATGCTCTAATTCTGCCTGTGTATAGCCGCATAAAGTTACATAGTTATCATTTAAAGTAATGTCTATCAGGTTATTCAGTTCAGAAAAAATAGAAACTTTGGTAAATTTAGAGATGCCTGTAATAAACAAAAATCGTAGATATTCGTCCGCATCTTTCAAGCCTGAATAAAAAGCCTTCATAATATCTCGATTTGCCTCTGCCACACTTGAATCATTCGCTTCTAACCCATGCGTTATAGGTTTGTCATACTCATCTATCAAAATGACGACCTGTTTTTTATATTTTTTGTACAAAAGTTCTAATAATTCTCTTAATGGAGATTCTGCGGATTCTTCTGCCAAAGCAACTTCGTGTTCTGCGGCAATTTTTTTGATAGTAAGATACAATGCCTTTTTCAAGCCCAAATCTATGAAATTGATATTTGTCATAGAAATGTGAATGATAGGAAAAGTCTCCCATTCTATTTTGTCATAGATATACAAACCTTTGAACTCCTCCTTTTTTCCTTCAAAAATAGATTTAAACGTACTGATTAACAGCGATTTACCAAATCTACGAGGGCGAGACAAGAAAATATTTTTCTGCCCCGTTTTTTTCAGTAAGTCGTAAATAAGTTCCGTTTTATCTACATAAATAGAATTTGTGCGAACAATTTCGGAAAATGTTTGAATACCAATAGGATAATTTTCTGCCATGATGTTGCTATTTTTGTACAAAGATACGAAAAATGCCCTTTATTTCCTATAAAACCAGCTCTTTCCACTTGTCTAAACCTCTTTTTCGTAGGCTAAAACTTACCCCTATTAAGTGAATTTTTTTGTTAGATAAAATATATTTTTGGGAATAATTATTGGCTTCCATCTGCGCAATAGCGATGTCAGGATTTTGATTTTTCTTAAATTCAAATAAATAAACATGCCCTTCTGTTTCTACAACTGCGTCTATACGCCCCTCTCTTACTGCTACTTCTGCTTGTATTTTTACGCCTAATAACGTGAAAATGAGATAGATAACCGCATGATAGAAATTTTCAGCCACAGGGGTAACTTTGCCTTTATCGTTCATTTTGGAAAAAAGATGAGAAGGCGTGGAAGCAAACAAACTTTCGATAATTGCAAGGACTTTTTTCACGTTATTTTCTAAAAAAGCCATTTTTATGTCATAAATATGGACAGGCGAATCTCCAGGAGCTTGATGGACATATTCTGCCAATAACATTTCATTGAACGATTGTTCTACTTCTTTATTGGGAAAGCCTGCCAAAAATAAATTATCCCCCAAAGGCTTTTTCAAAGTAAGATATCCTGTTTGTAACAAAATAGCCGTTATGTTTAGCTGCCTCAAATTGAAGGTATCAAAAGAACGCACACTCACTTTTTCCTTTGTCAAATCATAGTTATAGACTTCATTTAGTTTTTTGACTAAAAAAGTAGGCGTTCCCGAAGCGAACCAATAATTATCAAACTGCCCACTGTTCAACAATAACAAGGTAGAAAAGGGATTATAAACAAAATTTTTGCCGTCCCATGAAAAGCCATCATACCATTCTTCCACTTTTGCAATACATTCTTCTTTTGTTAGGTTATTTTCATCTGCCAATTTTTTCAGCCCTTCAGGGAAATAATGCTCTAATTCTGCCTGTGTATAACCGCACAAAGTAGTATAATTTTTATGTAAACTAATGTCTATCAAATTATTAAGTTCAGAAAAAATAGACACTTTGGTAAATTTAGAAATGCCTGTGATAAACAAAAAACGGAGGTACATGTCGGCATCTTTCAAACCTGAATAAAAAGCCTTCATAATATCTCGGTTTGCCTCTGCTACGCTCGAATCATTTGCTTCTAACCCATGCGTAATAGGCTTGTCGTACTCATCTATCAAAATGACTACTTGTTTCTGATATTTTTCGTACAAAAGTTCTAACAATTCGCGCAAAGGCTTTTTATTACCTGACAAAGTAAGCCCATAATTTTTCGCAATATGCCCACATTCTCGTTTGAGAGCTTGGGCTAAACCAATTTCTTCAAAGCCTATATTGGTCATAGACAGGTGAATTATCGGAAAAGCCTCCCAATCTATTTTGTCATATATATATAAGCCCTTAAATTGTTCCTGTTTACCTTCAAAAATAGATTTAAAAGTGCTGATTAACAGCGATTTACCAAAACGGCGAGGGCGAGACAAGAAAATATTTTTCTGCCCCGTTTTTTTCAATAAGTCAAAAATAAGTTCCGTTTTATCTACATAAATAGAATTTGTGCGGACAATTTCCGAAAATGTTTGAATACCAATAGGATAATTTTCTGCCATAATGTTGCTATTTTT
>JAYUZN010000653.1:0-1955 GCA_043751755.1 Bacteroidota bacterium
ACTCTTTCTTCAAAAGCCGCCAACAAATCGGATTCTACTTTGCCCATAGAATGGAGCGAAGTGCGCAATCTTTCCTTGCCTTTCTCGTCATTGTCGGCACGAATCAAGACATAAATGGTCTCGTCTGTTTGCTCTAACAAGCCTTTGAGCAAGAAAGGTCCGAAAAAGCCTGTTCCGCCTGTGAGCAAAATGCCTTGATGACTTTTGGGCGAAATGCTGTAATCAGGAGCCTGCACTTCGTAGATGAAATGCGTATCTTTTCTCATCATTTCCTGCTCCAATTTCTCATGTTCTTGTTGCAAACGAGTAAAAAGCCCTTTGAGCTGCATGAGGGCGATAGCAGAGGAGTTTTCCAATTGCTTTGCCAATTCAAACAGTTCAGAAACGCTTATTTTTTGCACCAAACGAATGTCCACCACTTTTGACAAATCGGAAGCCCCTTTTTCCTTCAACAATTCTTTGATGTCGTGCATTAACACCACCAAATCCAACGAATCTAATACATCTCCAATCGCAAAAGTCTCATCTCCCGTCAAGTTATATTCAGTTTTTAAGTTCTCAAAAGGCGAAGTGCCATGTGTTATATGGTCAGCCATAGACAAATGCAAGGAATGTCCTGTATTTTGAATGATTTTCAATTTGCCTTCTTCCCACTCCATTTTGGCTCTATGACGGGCTATTTTCCCCGAACTTGTTTTAGGAATCGTTTTTGGCGCAATGAAAATGACGGAATGTGTGTGAATATTCAAATACTTGCGAATCGCAATGGCAATATCCGTAGCATTTGGCACAGCTTTCGGATTTTTTACTTCTGCCACAACCACCAATTTTTCCTCGCCATCTTCCAACATTTCAAAGGCAGCCGTACAGCCCTTGCGAATGAGGGGCGAACTTTCCTCCACAATTTTCTCTATGTCTTGCGGATAATAGTTGATGCCCCGAATGATAATCATGTCCTTTGTGCGCCCGCAAATATACAATTCGCCCTCGTGCATAAAACCCATATCGCCCGTTCTCAAATAGCTATTTGTATGCACATTTTCGCCAATAATCGTAGCATTAAAGAGTTTTTGCGTCATTTCAGGGTTTTTCCAGTAGCCTTTGCACTTACTTTTTCCTGCCAACCAAACCTCTCCTATGCCATTTTCGCCCAAAGCATTATGGGTTTCTGTGTCCACAATTTTGACAATCGTATCGCCAAGCGGCTCGCCACAACTCATGATTTGCGTAGCTGAAACGATTTCCGAAACTTCGGTCGTAACGCTTACCTTGTTTACTTTGAGGCTGTTTTTATTCACAGACAAAATTTTTCTGCCATGATTAGAAACTGCCAACGTAAATTCTGCCAAGCCAAAAGCCCCAAAAAAGGCTTCAGGTTTTAGCCCATATGGTTCAAATGTTTGCAGGAATTTTTTGTAAACATTGGGGCGTATCGGTTCTGCCGCAGTCATCAAAATGTCCAAAGAACTCAAATCCAAGTTTTTGAAGGTTTCTTCGGGCAATTTTCCGGGACGTAAGCAATATTCGTAGGCAAAATTAGGGGCAGATGAAGCCGTAGCCTTGTATTTTGAAATACTTTCCAACCACAAAGCAGGTCGCTCAATGAAGTCCATCGGCGAAAAACCATGCGTTCTGCCGCCCCGCATAGCCGTATATATATAGTAGCCAATCAAGCCCATGTCGTGATATTGTGGCAACCACGAAACGCCCATCGGCGTAAGGTCGGTTACGATATTTCCATTGTGCAAAATATTTTCGTGCGTAACAATTACCCCTTTTGGATTGCTGGTAGAACCCGAAGTATATTGCAAAAACAGGATTTCAGAATAGTGAATGTCAATCCCTTTTGCGTGCGGACTTCTGAAATCTTCGGTTGTAATCCAATCCAATTTGGAGATATGGTTTTTTTTCAGCGAAAAATTAGCAATACTATTTCTCGCCAAATTCAATTTCAT
>JAYUZN010000654.1:0-3645 GCA_043751755.1 Bacteroidota bacterium
GATGTCGGCACAAGGGCGTATCTTGCATACAGAAAAGGTGGTCAAGGAATAGCAACGCTGCCAGCGTGTAACCCTTTCCACTTTTGGTAAAATTTATAATAATTTTATGAGGAGACAATTTTTTGTATTTTTAGTATTTGCCTTTGGGCAAAGTGCGGATAGCTTTAACTCCCTTACTTCACCCTCGCAACCTTTTTCACCCCAATCTTCCCATCTACCCATACCTGCACACAATACAGCCCTCCTGCAAGTCCTTCATTTTCAAACGTATAAGCTACTTTTTCGCCCAAAACAGCAGGAATCACCGTTTGCAGCAGCTTTCCTTGCGCATCATACAAACGCAGGAAAACACTTTCCGAAGTTTTTGCTTCAAATTGAACGGTAAACATGTCGTTTGTAGGATTCGGAAAAAGACTAATTTCTCTTTCTAACACAGCCATTTGCGCAATAGCATTAGAGCTTGTGCCAGCAGGCAAGGTAATATAATCTACGTATGCAGCATCTGCGCCCGCACTCACATAAGGGTCTTTGTCATAAATCCATTTCAATTCGTGCTGCCCTGCGGGTAAAAAATAAGCCGCCCTTGCCCAAGCATTTTCCCCTGACCATTTCTCTTTTTCTATGTTATCTACCAAAAAATGTAAAAAATCCCAGCTTTGTTCACAAGACGTTTTACGATAAAAACTCAAGCTATCATCTGCCGCAACCTGCCAAAAGAACGACATTTCCGAGCTTTCACTATTGCCAATATCGCCCGATTCTTGACAATTTAAGCCTTCTTGTGGGGCATTTGTAGAGACAAACCAAGGCTGCGTTCCCCCAAAAATCCACGTATTTGGCGGCGTATTATTTGTTTCAAAATTGATAATAGCGGGCGAAATTGTTGTGTTAAACGTGTGATTTACCACATAACCTGCTTCAGTAAGTTGATAGGTAAAAGCTGCATTTTCGCCTTGTGTAGCATTTGCAGCAACAGAAATCGTAAAAACCGCATTTGCCAGTCCATTTGTTTGGGAAATTGCGCCCACATTTGCGCTTGCATTTTGAATCGTAATATGCGGATTTGTCGTAGAAATCGTAGCCATCGCTGAAATAGCCGCCGCATGACCTGTATTTTTATTTACAATAGAAATCGTTGCCGTTTCTCCTGCATCAAGAAAACCATTATTATTGCCTGTTATATCATTGATTTGCAAGGAAATAGCAGACAAAACAGGTGCGTTTATGGTTAAATGTATCGGCGAAACCCAACTGTTAGGAACATTATCTTGAGCATCTACGTCAAAGCTTATAACATGTTGGTCAGGTATATTATTGGCAATTTGGATTTGAAAAGCAGGGTTTTCTGTTGCAGTCGCCCCCGCATTGATGTCTCCAAAAGGCTGATTTGCATCTACCATCGTAACGTAAGTATCAAAACTGGAAAGATAGGCAGTTATCGCATTTGCATTTTGCGCCCCTACATTATATAAAGATTGCCCCAAGATAATATTTTCTCCAAAATCCGCCAACTGATTATTATTTCCTGCTATATCATTGACTATGAAAGGATTAGCAATAACGTATGCCACCTGTGGAGCAGTTACTGTAATCGTACCTACGTAAGGAATATGGTTAAAAGCCGTTGCTGTGAGGGTGATATCATTCGTAGAAAGGATAGGCGAAAGAAAATTGACATTGACAACTCCGCCCAGAATCGTGCCTGTACCTACGATTTCGCCATTTTGCGTAAAGGAAATAAGGGTATTGTCCACATTTCCCGTTACCGTCAGCCCAAAACTGCCCAAGACCGTTGAGGCTGCATGTATAACCGTCATAGCCGTAGGGGTAGCGGTAAAAACCATCACAGAAGGGTCGCCAAACAGCGTCCAAGTGTCCGTCATCTCCTCCCCTTGCACCCCGTAAGCATCATTCATCGCCATACAACCGTTAAAAGAAATGCCTCCAAAACTGCGTTTAACATTGCCACTTGCATTTTCCGTCAAAATCTTATTCATCTCATCTTGCCCCTCCATAGGCGGGTCCCACGATTGATTGATAGTGGACATAAACGCTGCAATCGCACCCGTAGGCAAGCCATTGAGGGGGTGCGTGGCACGAAGCCAGCTTTCTGCAAAACAAGTCGTATTCATAAATTCGCCACTTACGCAGCCCACCGTCCAAATAAAGGGAAATTTATTTGTATTTTCTAACAGTTGAACATCAGTATTCGCATAACTTGTTGTAACCCACTGTGTAGCCCCGCCATGCCCCGTATAATTGATAAGTCCAACGCCTGTATTTACGATGCTTGTAACATCAGATTGAATCGGGTCGCCCGCCACATCTATATAGCTCGTGTCCAAAGTATGCGTTCCGTCATATAACTCTGCAACGTCTGTATAAGTGTAAGCCAATAATTGGCTGCGAATCTCATGTTGATGCGCATAATCGTATTGATTATCGTCTCCAGGTCCCTGACTTGAAGCAATATTGATGCCTTTGCTATACCAAGTTGCAGCGGCATTTGGCGTTTTTTCATACGCGATTGTACGGGCAACTTGTGTTTGAATTTGGGCAGAACTTTCTCCCGAAAAACGCCCCATAAACACTTCTGGATAGGAATCTGCCCCCAAAAGATAGGCGTAGGCATTGTCCGAAGGGTTTGTATTGTAAGTCATTACAGGGATTTGCGGGTTGTCGCCCACCAATAACACATATTTTAAATGGCTATGAGAACTATAATAATTCGCTATATAACTTTGTATAGTAGTAGGACTTGCACCCACAACTGCCATATCCACCATTTCTACAGAGATGCCTTTTTGTTTTTTCCAAGCGATAAAGGGCTGCATATCAGGCATAAAGGCAGTATGTGCCAAAATAAGCATAGTCCCCTCCTCCTCCACAGGCGTATAACTTGCTGTTGCCTCCAGATTTATAAATTGTTTTCGATAAATTTGGTCAAATTCCTTATCTATTTTTGGAGAAAAAACCGTTCTATTCAGCCTATTTTCTCCGCCATTCCCGTTTTTATAAATATGGATTTTTATATTTTTGAACACACGCAAAACATGGGAAACAGGATTGTATTGTACAGGCGAAATCCAAGCCGTTTGCCCGCGAAAATCCCGCAAAATATAGGGCTTTTGAAGGCTTGTTATTTTTTCGGGAAAAAAGGCATCTCGCTGATATACAGCACTATATTCATAATCCACATTTGCAGGATTGATGTCTCTTGTCAAATTTCCTTTAGAGGGAATGAGAAAAATATTGGGAATATCCGTAAAATCAGTTTCTAACACTTCGATTTCCATATTTGCTTGGTCAGGAATAAGGAAAGAAACGTCATATTTGCCCAAGTCAGGCGCACCTTTTTGGAGGAAAGGAGTTGTTTTTTCGCCCAAAAAAGTAAGAGAAACTTCATTATTTCGGACTTTTTGCAGGGCAAAAGCAGGCGGCATAACTTGCAAAACAAGTTCGTTTTCGGTGGCAGAAAGGAGCTTTGTAGCCGACTGTGCCATGATATTTTGCCCAAAAACAAGGCAGAAAAGCAAGAAAAGAGCGGAAAATGATTTTGTAAACATGTTTATGTGGATTGAAAGGCGTTATTTTTCCTCAAAGATACGCAGAAAAGCCGAAATAAACAGTAGCTTTGCACGATAA
>JAYUZN010000655.1:0-2275 GCA_043751755.1 Bacteroidota bacterium
GGATTCCTTTGTCTATCAAGTCTTCTGTTACCAAAATATCCGTATTATTGACCCACAACCAAACTTTGCCGTCAGGTTTTATCTCAAAATGAAAGATAACAAAATACTTGAAACTCCCTTTTTCCCAATACATATTTAGGACTTGGTAATGATGATGTTTTGTGTCAGCCACAACTTGATAGATTTGCGCTGAACGAGTACGTTCTTGCGAATATTCTTCCAGATATTCGCACAGAATTTTTTGATATTTGCTTAGTTTGGTAGCCATAAGATGATGCTTTTTTGTGTTATATCAAAAACAATTATATTGACGTGAAAACGATTGATAATAAATTGTGTAGAAATTTTCGTGAAAAAGTCGTTATAAATCTGTTCTGGAATGGCTAAATACAACTTCCTTTCAGGAGCAGTGATTTCTAAAAAAGTAAGATAATTCAAGTATTGCCCCAAAACCTTGTGAAACTCGTGTGGAACAGATGGGGCTAAAAAGCTTTTGATTTCTACGGCAATTTTTTCGGATTCTTTTTCCGCAGCAATTATCTTTTCTGCCCCTAAATCTATCTCATATTTCGCAGAATCCCAAGCCTGTATTTGATAAGGGTCATCTGTAATTACCCAACCCTCTTTCTCTATTGCTTCTCTTACAATGTCGTGATATAAATCCTTTGCCATGTTTGATACAAAATTATGGGGCAAATATAGCTGAATAATGGCTGCTTTCCAAAAAAATCTTTACTTTGTATTGTATATAGCTGTCATTTCTCAAATAAAACTAAAAAATAATTTATTTTTACTAAAAAAAACCTTTTTTTTATTTTATTTCCCTATATTTGTAGCCAAATTTATCATAAACCTTCAAAAACAACATGAAAATCGAACAATTGATTTCCGCTATTGCCCAAACAGATGGCTATTTTAAGCGGCAGGCACAAAAACAAGTCAATGTGGCTTTGACTTTGAGAAACTGGCTCATCGGTTTGTATATCGTAGAATACGAACAGAATGGCGCAGATAGGGCGGAGTATGGGCAAAAGATTATCAAAGAAATTGCGCAAAGAGCCGAAAAGATTTCGGGTATATCTGAACGAAATCTCTATCTCTTTAAGTCATTTTATCTGGCTTATCCGCACATTTTGCAGTCAGCGACTGCAAAATTACATTTGCCTGATTTACAAGCGATTGGCGTTTTGAAAAACCTTTCTCAGCAGTTGGAGGAAAGGCAAATGCCTGAAAAAATGGGCATAACAGATGCGAACTTGCTTATCAATCAATTGAGTTTTACGCATATTATCGAGTTGTTGAAAGCAGATGAGCCGCTAAAACGCCGTTTTTATGAGGTGCAATGTATCAAAAACAGCTGGTCTGTACGGGCTTTGCAAAGGGCAATGAATAGCTTGCTTTTTGAGCGCACAGGGCTAAGTACGGATAAACAAGCGGTGTTGGACAAACAACTCAACAACGAAGTCTTGCTGCCTGAAGAGGTTTTTCGCAATCCTTATATCTTGGAGTTTTTGGAGTTGAAAGAGGAAACGGCTTATAGTGGGGCAGAATTAGAAACAGCTATTATCAATCATTTGCATAGCTTTTTGTTAGAATTAGGGAAGGGTTTTTGCTTTGAAGCACGTCAAAAACGCATTACTTTTGACAATGCCCATTATCATATTTTTCTATACATAAACAAAAGGTGTCAGGTTTTCCAAAACCTGACACCTTTTGTGCGAAAAAAATGCCTTTATGCCACCGCATAGCCCATAAAAAGGCGGCTATTGGGCGAGCGAAAAGCTGGCACAATTTCCGATTTTGGCACGCCTTCGTCCAATATCATCTGCCCTATGCCGAGGTCTGTGCCATCGCGCCGAATCCAGATTTTGGCATCATCTTTCACTTCAATGTGCATAAAACAGCCGTAATCGCGGTTGTCTCCCTGCCAGCCGTCTGTAAATAAAAGATATTGCCCCGTTCATCATCATAAGCTTCGAGGATTTCCCATTGATTACTTTTGCGAAAAGTGGTGGCAATTTCGCTTAATAAGGTTTTTACTAAATTGCGATAGGTGTTTACTTTATCCATAATAAAGAAAGTGGGCTAGCCATTTGTGAATATTTTTAGCAAAAATAGCGATTTACCTATTCAAAACAAAATAAGAAAATGTTTTTTTTATCTCCTTTATGCCACCGCATACCCCGTATAAGCTCGTACTTCGGGTGCGTGAAAGCCTAATACTATCTCTTTTTTGGGGATTCCTTTGTCTATCAAGTCTTCTGTTACCAAAATA
>JAYUZN010000656.1:0-2937 GCA_043751755.1 Bacteroidota bacterium
ACCGAAAATGAGCTAATTGCCTTAGTCAAACAGGCGCAATCGGACGGGCTTCACATTCGCCTTGTGGGGCATGGACACTCCTTTATGCCTTTGGTGCATACTTCGGATATGCTCATTTCTTTGGACAAATATCAAGGCATTGTGGAAGCAGATGTGGCTAACTGTCAAGCAGTTGTGAAGGCGGGAACGCAGATTGGCACAATGGGAAAAATGCTCTATGACTATGGTATGGGTTTGCCCAATCAGGGGGATATAGATGTACAATCTATTGCGGGAGCGGTTAGCACAGGCACACATGGGTCGGGCGTTACCTTTGGCACGATGGCGACTTTTGTGGTAGAAATGCGCCTTATTACGGCTTCGGGCGAAGTGTTAGCATGTTCGGAAACGAAAAATAGAGAAATTTTTAAAGCTGCCCAAGTTTCTATGGGCATGATAGGCATTATTTCTACCCTGCGTTTGCAACTCATTCCTGCCTATAAATTGCATTATTATACCGACAAAATGACGATTTCGGAAGGACTTTCTCGCTTAGAAGAGGCAAAGAAAAATCGAAATTTTGAATTTTATTTTTTCCCCTATACAGAAATTATCCAAAGAAAGATAATGAATACCACAGAGGAGTCTGCGGATAATTATGGAATTAGCAATTATTTGTCAGATGTGGTATTGGAAAATTGGGTTTTTCAGGCATTTAGCAGCCTTTCCAAATATATCCCACCTCTTACGATTCCTATTGCAAAACTCATTGGACCTGCGGCTTCTTCTGCTTCGCGCAAATGCTGGAGCCATGAAGTCTATCCTACGCCTCGTTTGGTTCGTTTTCGGGAAATGGAATATAACATTCCCGCCATTCATTTTGAAGAAGCGATTTTAGCTATTAAAAAAGTCATAGAAGAACGACAATTTCGGGTACATTTTCCGATAGAATGTCGTTTTGTGAAGACTGATGATATGTGGTTGAGTCCTGCTTTTGGGCGTGAAAGTGCCTATATTGCGGTGCATCAATACAAAGGCATGGAGTCAAAAGCTTATTTTGACGCGGTAGAGGCGATTTGTCAAAGCTATGGCGGTCGTCCACATTGGGGAAAAATAAATACCTGTGATGCGGCTTATTTGGCAAAAAACTATCCACATTGGGAGGATTTTTTGCGGATTCGGCGGAAATTAGACCCAAAAGGCATGTTTTTGAATGCGTATTTGAGCGAAATTTTTGTCTAACCTTTAGCATATTCCACCAAAACATGTTCTCTAACATTAGGGGAATGAAACCCTAACACAATATCCGTTTTAGGGATTCCCAAACGATTCATCGAAGCCACAAGGTCAAGGTCTGTGCCGTTATGTTGTAACCAAACAAGTCCATTTTCTTTTACATCAATATGCACAAAAGTTGCATAAAACCATTTCCCAAATTCCCAACCTACTCCCATAATCAAATAATGCCCACGCTCATTATCTATGAGCAACTGGTTTTCTACGCCGTTGTCATCTTTAGGCATCATTGCAGAAAGCTCTTGTATCAGCTCTTGAACGGCTTGTTTGTATGTTATTGTATTATCCATTGTTCTATAATAGGTTGTAATTCATTGTAAACGATTATTTTAATTGAAAACATTTTGGCAAAACGAACAAAAAAAGCGTCATCAAAAAAACGTTCATAAAAATCTTTTGGCATAGCCAAAAATAAAGTTCTATCTGGCTCTTTGTCTGCTAATGCTACACTGTATAAAAGAAACTGCCCGACAGCATCTTCAAAACTGTCCAAATCAGAATGGCTAAAAAAGGTTTTTATTTCAACTGCAATTTTTTCGTTTTCCTTTTCCGCACCAATGATTCCCCGTTCTGCCCCTAAATCTATATAGCCCGTCCGCTTTCCCATTTTGATAGGATAGGGGTCATGCGTAACTCGCCAGCCCGCATTTACAAGGGCTTCTTTTACCAATTCGTGATATTTATCTTTTGCCATATTTTATTTCGGAATACAAAAGTAGCGTTTTTTTGACAAAAACTTATCTTATAATAACACTTCTTTACAAGCCTCCACCGTATCGCCCACAATCACAATCACCCATGCTTTCATTTTGGGGTGATGCAGCAATTCCTGCGAAGCCAAATATTGATTCATTTGCGTTTTTGCCTGTTTTGTCATGGTTTCTATATGAATTTCGCCCGCTTTTCGGGCATATTTTAGCTCAAAAATGAACTCATATTGCGCCTCCGCAAGCGGCGTTTCTAACATCAAAATGTCAAAATATTTCTTGCTTGATTCGTATTCACTTTTCACTTCATACATTTTTGACAGGTTCAAATAGGAATAAAACAGGGCTTGAACATGCTCCCCCCTATGTCCCCCCAATGGGGGGATATAGGGGGGGAAGTTTGAAAGTCTCTGTTTGTCAAACTTTTGAGGGCTACTTGCAAAACCTCCAAAATCGGTTGCGGGCGGTTTTCCCAAATCAACTCGTCTAAAGCATTTCCTAACTCATACAAATCCCGATTCGTTTGCGCTTTTTCTTCCATTACTTGCAAAAAATAGTCAAAATAAATATCTCTGATAACTTTATTTGGCATCATCATTTCATATTTATCCCCTCATTTTCTTTTTATAGTCAAAAAACCCATATAAAATAAAAGGCTCAATAAATCTTCGGTCGGAAAGCCTTTTTTCTCAAAAGAAAATTGCGAAGTTAAGGCAAAAGCTATCTTTTCTCCTCGAATTAATTTCTCTAATACATTCAATTTCTCATTTTCAAATCCCCCTATTCTGAATATTTTACGTATTTTGGAATAATCAGAAGTAATATTAATGTTCAACATTTCGGTAGGATATTTTTGATATTCCCCATATAACTCTGCAAAATATAGCACCATATCCGAATTATACAGCCGCTCTTTCGCCTCCACATTGAACAAATAGCCGTCATACCATTTCTT
>JAYUZN010000657.1:0-3519 GCA_043751755.1 Bacteroidota bacterium
AAGGAAAAACACACCTTGCAATATGGCTTGGAAGGCAATATGAATCGTGTCAATTCTACGGCGCATTTTACGAATGTGAAAACAGATTCTACCTTCGCAGCCGATACGCGCTACCCTGATGGCGGAAATAGCATGTCATCTTTTTCTGCTTATATTACGGACAAAAGCAAAATTGGCGAGCATCTTTTGGTCAATTTGGGGCTACGTTATAACTATACGCACTTGGCTTCGCAATTTGCAGATACTTCTTTCTTTGCTTTTCCGTTCAAAGATGCGGTTCAAAATACCTCTGCGCTTGTTTGGAATAGTGGAATTAGCTATGTTACAAGCAATCATTTTGTAGTATCTGCCAATATTGGTTCTGCTTTTCGTACCCCAAATTTGGACGATATGACAAAGGTATTTGAGTCGGCAGGGGGAAGATTGATTGTTCCAAATGCGAATTTGAAGCCTGAATATAGTACGACTTCGGAGTTGTCTTTGAGCAAAAAATGGGGAAATAGGGTGTATGGCGAAATTTCGGGCTATTATACTTTGCTTAAAAATGGCATTACTTTGGCAGCTGCGCAGTACGAAAATCAGGATTCTGTCGTATATGATGGCACAAAAAGTGCGGTTTATACCAGTGTAAATACTGCACAATCCTTTATTTATGGGTTGTATGCGGGTTTAACGGCTGATATTACCAAAAATATTTTCTTTCAAGGTTCGTTCAATTACACGCAAGGGCGCATTGTTACCGACACAACTCCCGCACCTTTGGACCATATTCCGCCTGTGTTTGGCAAGGTGGGGATAGGCTACAAAAATGCTCGTTTTGCGAGCGAACTTTACACGGTTTACAATGGCTGGAAAAAGATTGAAAACTATCGTTTGGGCGCGGAAGACAATGAGTTATATGCCGTTGCGGAAGGCTCACCTGCGTGGTTTACGCTCAATCTCAAAACGCAAACCAACATAAATGAGCATTTTCTCGTCAATGCAGGGATAGAAAATATCTTGGACACACGCTATCGGGTGTTTGCATCAGGCATTAGCGGGGCAGGGCGCAATATTTATGTGGGCGTAAAAGGCATGTTCTAAGGAGGTAAAAGTAAACAGGGTGGCACGCTGGCAGCGTTAGACCCTGTTTACCATTATGGTTCTTCAAACGAGGTTTCGAGTCGTAATAACTTTTGATGAACATATAAAATAAAAGCCTATCTTTGTACTTTCATTTTATAGATATGGCAAAAAGCTTCAAAGACTGGACACAATACGACTTGCAACAGCAATTTGGGTTAGTAAAAAAACCTGCAAATGAATCTACTGTATTGTTAGATTGGTTAAATGTATCAGATAAAATTTCTGATGAGCCTGTTTTGGCAGAATTGAACATCATTATCGAAGATTTGTCGGAATATGCAGATATTTGGAATGAGGAAGAGTTGAAGGCTTTTTTCATCATTCCGCTTTTGCGCTTAGTTAATTTTCACCACAAAAAATACAAAGTTTTTTTTGAAAGAAAACTGACAGCTACGCTCAATGGCATCACGTTGAACGGAGACGTAGATATGATGATTGCTTCGGGCAATTACAATAGCATTGTAGCTCCTTTCTTTTGTCTGCAAGAATATAAACCCGAAGGACGCAGAAGTGCGAATGATGCACGTGGGCAACTGCTTTCCGAAATGCTCGCTGCGCAGACCTTGAATGGGACTGAAATACCCGTTTTAGGTTGCTACCTCAATGGCAGGCTTTGGTTTTTTGCTACCTTAATTGGCAATGAATACTGTTTTTCGCAAGGATTTGTGGCAGATGAGATAGGAGGCTTGACGCGCATTTTCAATAGCCTCCAAAAAATGAAAAGCTGGTTTGACGCGCGAGTAGCTTAGTTTCTAAGGAGGTAAAAGTAAACAGGGTGGCACGCTGGCAGCGTTAGACCCTGTTTACCATTATTTGGACTTACGCAAAACCGTCTTCTGACATGCTTACAGATTGAACCAATTTGATGACAACCCAAATCCCCTAACCATTCACGCTTCTTTTTTGACGAATCAAGCAGCAAAAGGCATAAAAACAAATGTTTCTTTTTAGTATTGTAGTTCTATAAAAAATAGACACACACATGAAACAAATTCTGTTAAGCTGCATCTTTTTGCTTCCTATCTATGTTTTTACCCAAAATGGCGGAATCGCAAACTACTGGCATTTTGGCTACAATGCGGGCATACACTTTAATAATCCTGCGCCTACGGCATTTACGTCCGCACTTAGCACCACCGAAGGCGCATCGAGTGTCTCTGATGCGGCAGGAAATCTCTTGTTTTACACAGACGGGATTACGGTTTATAATGCCAATAACCTACAAATGCCCAATGGATTTGGTCTGTGGGGAGATTATTCTTCTACACAATCGGCTGTTATTGTACCAAATCCAGGCAATACTGATGCGTATTATATTTTTACAGCAGCTGCGCAAGCAGGCTATTTAGGCGGATATACGGGCATCGCTTATTCTACCGTAGATATGACCCTCAATGGCGGCTTGGGAGAGGTAACCACCAAAAATGTTCCGCTTATTGTGCCTGCCTGCGAAAAACTGACTGCTGCAAGGCACTGCAATCAAACAGATTACTGGCTGCTCTGCCATGAGTGGGATTCAGATGCTTTTTATGCCTATCAAGTGAGCAGTACGGGTATCAGTGCGCCTGTCATTTCTCATGTGGGTTCTGTTCATCAAACTGCTGCCAATGGTATAGGACAAAATGCAGAAAGCTTAGGCTACCTAAAAATCTCCCCTAATGGCAAACGCCTCGTTTCGCCTATATGGGGAGTTCCTAACAATGACATAGAAGTCTTTGACTTTGATAATACGACAGGACTTATTTCCAATCCTGTATATATTTCAAGCCCTGGCTGGGCGTATGGAGCTTCTTTTTCGCCCAACAGTAATGTGTTATATATCAGCTATATTGATGGTTTGGGTAATGCACAAAATGGGATTTATCAATACGACTTAACTGCGCCCAATATTGCTGCATCTTCTGTTTCTCTGGGTTTGCTCCAGCCTTTCAGTGTGCCAGGGGCTTTGCAACTTGCCCCTGATGGCAAAATATATACCGCTACGGATTGGTCTGCTTATTTGGGCTGTATCAACAACCCAAATGTAGTAGGGCTTGCCTGTAATTTTGTGGATACAGCCGTACATTTATCGCCTAATTTTTCGAGTATCGGACTGCCCAATTTCCCCGACAATCTTCTCACAGCACCTTCTTTTTCTTTGGGTCCCGACCTTAATTTGTGTGGAAATGGAATCTGGCTAACTGCTGGGGCAGGTTGGGCAGACTATCTTTGGGGAACAGGGGATACAACGGCTGCGATTTGGGTAAATCAGGCAGGAATTTACGCCGTTCAAGTGAGCGATTTTTGTGGAAATGTCCTCAATGATACTTTACAAGTATTCGGAAATATTACAGGTTTTAGCATTGGCGGTGATACAAGTCTTTGCAATGGCGGAACGCTAACCTTAGATGCAGG
>JAYUZN010000658.1:0-2143 GCA_043751755.1 Bacteroidota bacterium
CTTGCGCACAAGAAGCCCCTGCCCCAAAAGTAGTCGCATAATCTTGATAGGCTGCTAAGGCTTCCGTAAAGTCGCCATTTGAGCCATAAAGCCTTGAACCCCACATTTTTAGTTCTCTTTCCATAAACTCATAATCCCCTTCTTCTCCATTAGTAGAAGGAGTATTATTGTTTGTGGGCGCGTAAAATCTTGCCAATGAGTCTATTATATTGGTAGGCGGGCTATAATTTTGCCCTTGCAACAAGTTGGTAAAAATCCCTAATACTATCATAATCATGGCTTTAACAATAAGACATGAATAAGTAGTTTGAGCGGGGGGGTAGTGTTATACCCTAAGTTTAATTTTTTCATAAAAAATGCGTTTAAAGAATGAAAAACAGTTAAGTACAAATCAACTTATGGTAGTAGCAAAGCTCAGAGAGCTTTTCGAGTACGTTGTGGGCTGCGAGGCTCGAAGCCGAGCCTTGTTACAAGATCGGAAAATTTTGGAGGGCAAGGTAAGGGTTTATATTGAGAATACCAAATGAAATAAAAAATAAATATTTTTTCCGTAGCAGCCATTTTCTAAATGGCAAATTTACTGCTATTTAGAAAATGGCAGCTACGGGAGAAGCAGCAATGTGGTTTGAAAAACCGCACAACTTTTAACGCCATTTTTTTTACAGAAAGTAACAATCTACGCAAAATCAAAAACGATAACAAAGTGCTACCCCACAACGCAGGGCGAAACGTATTTTTTCTTGCGAGAGAAGAATTCGCTGATGCTCTAAAGGCTCTGCTTTTCCGCCCTCAAAAGCCGCAGAAATGTTAGTTGCATACAACAAAAGCTCTGCGTCAGTCATGTTTTTTACTTCATAAAAGAGGGCTTTCATTTGCGTCTTTTGTTTCCCCATATTTGCCCCTGCCCACATATCCAATTGAAGATGCTTGCCTAAGGGATAGATTTTCCCTAATTGCAAGCCGGGGCGAATCGCAAAACGCTGCCCGTCACCGATAAATTGATAGCTCGGATAAGGAAAATCATCCCTGTTGCTGCTGCGTTCGCCGCCGCCTTTTGCCTGAAAAAAATAATGATAATAGCGCAGATAGGGCGCAAGGTAAATGTCATAAATGTGCTTTTTTTCGCTCAAAAAATAAAAACGGAACTCTGGAGTGAGCGAAAAACCGTAGCCATGCAAGGTTTCTTGCTCCTTTTGGGTCCCAAATTCTCCTACATTTATATGCAGATACGGGTTGAATAGGCGTTGATAAGGCGCGAAACTGCCATTTAATTGTATAGAAAAGTTAGGCAAGAAAAAATGTTCATAGCCTACACTTATATTTTTGAAAAGCAAAGATTGGGGCATTATTTTGACCAAATCTTGTGCAGAAAGCAAGGAAAAAATAGCAAGAAAAAGGAGAAAGAAGATATGTTTCATATAAAATTCGAGATTTCACGCAGATTTTCGCAGATTAAAGCAGATTGCGCAGATATGTTGTTCGCTTTATATAAGTGTTAGCCATAAACAACAAGGAATGACTTGCAAATTAGCAAATTTTTAGCTCAAAAATAAAAAAAAGGTTTGTTTCATCTTTTTTTCGTACTTTTGTGGATATACGAGACTTATTTATTAGAAATGGCAGCAAAAGATACACATCATCAAGCAACTAAAAATGCCTTAGTCAAAGCAGGCTGGACGATAACACATGACCCTTATATGGTAGAATTGCTCAATACTATGGCAAGTATTGATTTAGGCGCAGAAAAGTTGTTGGCGGCAGAAAAAGACAGCAAAAAAGTTGCCATAGAAATCAAAACCTTCAAAGGACCTTCATTAGTCTATGATTTTCATTTAGCATTAGGGCAATATATGAACTATCATCGTGCCTTAAAGAAAGCAGATAAGGACAGGCAACTGTATTTGTCCATTATTGAAGACGTTTATCGGACATTTTTTTTGAAATCTGATGTGCAGGAAGCCTTGTCGGATTTTGGCATGTCTTTACTCGTCATCAACCCAGATACTGAAGAATTAGTAATGTGGATAAATTTCCCAACTCACTCATAAGGAATGAAAATTGAATAAAGTAACAATTTTATAGTCCCGTAGGGACGGCGATATTTATAGAAAAAACATGCCAACCCCTCCCTCTTTTTTTTAGC
>JAYUZN010000659.1:0-1648 GCA_043751755.1 Bacteroidota bacterium
AAATAAGCCCTCTCTTGACACGCGAGAAATGCCAGTCAAAACGGCTCTTTCCAAAGCTACATTGTCTTTTAAGCCACTTCCCAAAAAGGTTTTGAAAAAGGAAATCGCCTCGTCATAGTAGCCCGACAAGTAGGCTTGCTGAATCGGGGTGTCATATTCATCTATCAAAATCACCACTTGTGCTTTGTGAAAACGGGCGAGTTCGGAGGATAGGGTTTTCAGCAAGTTGCCGAACTCAAATGCTGTTCCTTTATTTTTGAGAATATTATGATAGCTATTTTTGAAATTGAGCGAACAATGTGCATCTTTCAACAAATATTCATAAGGCTCTAACATAATTTTTAGTATCCCTTCTATTGAAAGGTAGGATTTCTGCCAAGTATTATGTTTTATCTCCTTGAAAGTCAAAAAAATAACAGGATGTTTGCCTTGATGCAACATGGCTTTTTCCTCCTTTTCTATCGTCAATCCTTCAAATAAATCGCCATTATCTTCGCCTATTTCGTAGAAATAACGAAGCATAGACAAAGCCAGCGTTTTCCCAAAACGGCGGGGACGAGTAACAAGAGTTGCTTTCCCACACTCTGTTACTTCTTTGATAAACAAGGACTTATCCACAAAATAACTCCCATTTTTGCGAATATCTTTAAAATCTGATGTGCCAATGGCTATGTGCTGTTTCATGATGTCAAGCAATTAAGGCGTAAATATACGAAAAAATGACTATTTTACCTCACTCAGCATAAAGTCCTTGCCTTGAATGGCAATACACAGTCGAAAAATCTGGGTAATTCCCTGCGCCTTCAATTCCGTATCATATTTATTCAATTTCATTTGCTTGCGTGCCTCCATCAGTGCGCCACGCAGGGTTACACGCTTTTTGTCAGGAGCTTTTAATTCTATAACAACGCCCATTTTGGTTTTGTCCTTAGGAATCATGCAAATATCATAACGTCCATACCCACTTTCGCCATTCGATTTTATGATAAATTGTGTGTTTAACATTGCCAACATGCCCAGCAACAAAGCATGATAAAAGTTTTCAGTAGTGTTTTTGGCAGCATCATAAAAGCTCACTGTTTTTATCAAAAAATCGCCAAAAAACAGCTCAAAAGGCTCTAAATGCCCTTTTGTCAAGGCTTCTATCATCTTTATATAATCCAAATAGTGCATATCTTGGGCTATCCAGTTTTGGATTTGTGAGTCATACACAAAGTGAACCTCTTTATTCGTAATGGCAACATCTGCCTCTACAGATAGCCCATTATGCGCAGCAATATTATCTACCCTCAAATAGCCCGTAAACAACAATAAATTCCATATCGCAGAAGGGGTAGTATCTAATCTGGGAAAAGATAGGTATTCATCTATCTGTATCCGCAACTTTTCCCCTCTTAGGAGTTTCTCAATCTGCCCTTTTATATTATTTTCTCCATGAAAAAAAAACCTTCTTAACAAAGCATTATCCGAAGTATTGACCCAATACGGCTTGAAACCGTCTTTGGGATTTGACATAAAATAAAGAATAGACCAGGGATTATAGATAGTTATTCCGCCAAAAAGATAGCCATCATACCAGCTTTTTATGCCACTCAATTCATTTCCATTCATGTCATAATCTTTTAACATCTGGGCGACTTCTGCCTGT
>JAYUZN010000660.1:0-3726 GCA_043751755.1 Bacteroidota bacterium
ACAAGTCAGCATATCGGAAAAACAACCTCGACTTTGGGCTTAGTACAAGCCCTTCGTAATCAAGGAGTTAATGTGGGTTATTGCAAACCTGTAGGGCAACAAGGGGTGCTTATTGACAACAAAATTGTGGATAAAGACACCGAATTATTTGCCCAATTATTAGGGTTTAACCTACGGCAGGAAATTCACAGCCCTGTCATTTTGGGGGCAGGAGCTACCCAAGATTTTTTGGACAATCCCGAAGCTTATCCATTTGAGGAGATGATTCTCAACGCTGCAAAAGTGCTTGATAATGAGCATGATATGGTCATTTATGAAGGGACAGGACACCCTGGTGTAGGCGCAGTTGTGGATTTGTCAAATGCAGATGTGGCGCATCTATTGGGGGCAGAAGTGATTTTGGTGGTAGAAGGCGGAATTGGCAATACAATTGACCGTTTGAAACTCTCTATGACGATGTTTAAGGACAAAAATGTACCCATTATTGGGGTCATTATCAACAAAGTACGTCCTGAAAAATATGATAAGATAAAATATTATGTAGGCAAAAAATTGGCAGAATGGAATATTCCTCTTATTGGGGTAATTCCTTATGATAAAACATTGTTATATCCGCTTTTTGATACGGTACGAAAAGCGGTAGATGGGCGAGTTTTGTACAATGAAGAAAATATGTTTGTAGGCATAGAAAACACCGTAGCTGCCTCATTGATAGACACTTTCGACTTCAATACAAGGCAGAATACCTTGCTTGTGGTCAGTACCAATCGTTTTCCAGAGGCATTGGCAAAGATAGAAAAAATTTATGAAAACCTGCACTTAGCCAAACACCCTCTTGCGGGTATTATCATCACAGGTGATGGGCGAAATGAGGAAAGTATGCAGACTTTTGCCTGTGAAGCGATTTTTATGAAGCATAAAATTCCGGTCGTAACCACCATGTTAGATACGTATGGAGCTGCGGTTAAAATTTCTCGTATGGAGGTGAAAATCAATACACTCACGCCTTGGAAAACGCAAAGGGCGATACAACTCGTGGAGGAATATGTGGATTTGGGGTTTTTGTAATTTCACGCAGATTTTCGCAGATGAAAGCAGATAACGCAGATGAAACTCAAATTATCTTATCTGCGACATCTGTCTATTTCTGCGAAAATCTGCGTGCCATAACGATTAATTACAATCCTTCACCACTTTTTCCATTTTGTAGCTCACTTTCGTTTCCGTAAAATGCGGCACTTTTATATACACAAAAGGGTGCGTGATGACTTCGCTGTTCATACAGTTTTTGCCAGGCGCATTTTCTGCTATAGAAACCACAATTTCGTCCTTGAGCTGTTGCACCGTTTTGATAGACGCACTATATCCACCATTGCTGCGTGTGCCGATATGACAGCCGATAACCCAATTTTGCCCAAAATCCACCGCAGGGGCAGCTGGGGCAGGGTCAAAACGCTTGTTCGTTTCCGCCCATTCTTTCTGCCATTCTGTAGCAGATTTGATGACAATGTTACGAGCGGTTTCCGAACTGCCCATATTTCCTGCTTTGACAACAGACCATGCTAAAGTTGGCATCTGCGAAGTATTATTAGCTTTTGCAGCTGTTTTTGTGGTTTTGCAAGCAAATACAAAAATGCTCATTGTGGTAAGAAAAACAAGTATTTTTTTCATTATTTGTGTGTTATTTTGTGTAGATATTTACCTATTTCTATTACAGCCTTGTGGAGTCATTTTCAGGCGTTTGGTATCAAAACCCAATTTCCGCACGCTATCCGTAATGCTTTGATACAAAGTGCTATCCATAACGGATTCCCGACACAAAATCCACAAATAATCCCTATCGGGCGCACCTACTGCGGCATAATAATACTCTGCGGAATCTAAGGCTATGATATAATACGGAGCTTTGAAAGGCGGGAAAAACTGCACCTTGAGCTTGGCATTATCTCCTTCTTTTCCGACAAACGCCTTGCCCTCTATTTTCTTTATATTGCCATTTTTTGCATCTTGACAGCGATTTTTGACAATCACATAGCCCTTGTCTGTGAGCGTATAATCGGCGGTAGTACAAGCACAATTTTTTTGAAATTTCATCGGAAAAGAAGCGATTTCATACCAAGTACCCGCATATTTGGCAAGTTCTACCTTTGGCACTGTAGCGAGTGGAAGGGGCGTTTTGCAAGCTCCTAAGCCTATAAGGAGAACGATGAGGCATAAAGAAAAATATTTCATGGAAAATGTAGCTGTATTTTGGGCAAAGTTAGGGTTTTTATTTTATATTTGGCAAAATTTCACGTATCTCACGCAGATAAACGCAAATGATAGCAGATTTCGCAGATGAAACGATATACCTATCTGCGACATCTGCTTAAATCTGCGCAAATCTGCGTGCCTCAACAACTTAATATTATGGAACAATACGGCAAAATTCTCCTTATCGCAATGCCTGTTTTTACCTTGCTCATTTTGATAGAAAAGGCGTATGGCTACCTCAAAAACAAGCCTGTTGCGCCGCTGATGGACACGATTTCCAGCCTGAGTTCGGGCATTACGAATACCGTCAAAGACGTTATGGGATTGAGTGTGAGCCTGATGACCTATAGTTGGATGGTGGGAAAAGTGGCTATTTTTCACATAGAACAAAATGCTCTTGCTTATCTCATTGCCTTCATTGCCATTGATTTTCAAGGATATTGGGGGCATAGAATTGCGCATGAAATCAACTTTTTTTGGAACAAACATGCCATTCATCATAGCAGCGAGGAGTTCGATTTGCCATGCGCTTTGCGGCAGAGTGTTTCTTCTTTTGTCAATTTATTCACCTTTTTTCTGCTTCCTGCGGCGATTTTGGGCGTTCCTACAATCGTCATCACTATCGTTGCGCCCTTGCATTTGTTTGCGCAATTTTGGTATCATACAAGGTACATTGACAAAATGGGCTTTCTCGAAAAAATAATTGTTACGCCTTCGCATCATCGTGTGCATCATGCCTTCAATCCCCAATATTTGGATAAAAATTATGGACAGATTTTCATTATTTGGGATAAAATATTTGGTACTTTTCAGGAAGAAATGCCCGATTTGCCGCCTGTCTATGGCATCACAGTTCCTGCACAAACTTGGAATCCTATCAAAATCAATTTTCAACATTTGTGGATATTGATAAAAGATGCTTGGCACACAGAAAATTGGGCAGACAAAGGTCGAATTTGGTTTATGCCTACGGGCTGGAGACCCGCAGATGTGGCTGAAAAATATCCTATTTTTGCTATAAAAGATGCTTATAACTTTGAAAAATACGGGCAAAAAACCAATCCTGCCTTGACTGTTTGGGCAATGTTACAAATGTTGGTTACGTTTATATTCATCATTTATTACTTCGCTAACATTGCAGTTATTGGCAAGCCTGCCATTTTTGTTTATGGGGCTTTTGTCTTTGTTACGGTTTATAGCTATACAGAATTGATGGACAAAAAGGCTTTTTCCCTCGCATGGGAGCTGCTTAGGTGCATTTTTGCAGCCGTCATTCTGTATGTTTATGGCGATTGGTTTGGCTTAAATAGCTATATTTCTTCGGGGAATTACCTTATAATAGGCTATTTGCTACTTTCTTTGGGCGTAAATGTGTGGTTTACGCAGAAAAACGAGGACTTTTTGCAGGCTTAGGACAAAACCGCCTTAGATAGCCCTTTGACATGGCAAAGGGCTACAATAAGGCGGTTTATC
>JAYUZN010000661.1:0-10566 GCA_043751755.1 Bacteroidota bacterium
TTAATTACCTTGCTTTTTTAGTGCCGTAGGCACGACATATTTATAGAAAATAGAATTTATCCCCCCAATTTATCCCATTTTTCGTGCAAGCACGAAAAACAAGAGGAAGGTGGGGCATGTTTTTTTTCTATAAATATCGCGTCCCTACGGGACTATAAAATCATCAACTTATTTACGTTTCATTCCTTAGATAATTCCTACCTCGTATTTACAAAGGAATATATCGAAAACTTTTGATAACCACCTCTATTTCCTTGCCATCACTCGGGGCTTGCCCGCCTAAGAGCCACAAATTCATGCGGGCATTGGTCGTTTGTCCGGGTGCAGGAATAATAATAGGTGCAGACGTTTTTCCGCCTTCGATTTTGGTACGTGGAGGGTTGCTAAGGTCAAAACTCCAAGACGCAAGCTGCTGCGTGCCGGGATATTGGTCTCCCAAATAACTTTTCCACGCAATCAGGTCACTTTTCCAAGTAAAAGCATGCGTTGAAAGGCTTTTGAGCGTACTCACTTGCATTTGAGGGTGAAAACTCCTTTCTGCGTATGCTACGGGATTGTCAAAAATGACGGGCTGAACGGAATAGGTAAGCGTTAAAGTATCGGTTTCGTTGTTCCAACGAGAAAACTCGATGTCGACCTCGCTATTTCCTTGCTCCGCAAAGCTATTGTTATCCCAAGTGAATAAGCCCAAAACCGCTTTTTCATTCAAGTTTGAGACATCACTTGCCAAGGTGAAAATGTAAGTGCCATAGCCCAAATTTGCGGTAGAAACCAACTCTGCCGATTTCCATTGCCCATTTTCCTTCGTGATTTTGAGGTGCAAAAAGCCATTTGCATCAAGCCATATATTTTTGTCTGCCTCCGAAAAGAAATTAGGACCGGGACCTACGGGAAAAGTGCTAGCTTTTTTGTTCCAACCATAGCCCGAAAAAAAGATTTCGCCCGAATCTATCGGCATTTGATTGGGGTCTATCGGCGGTGGCGGCGACTGATAGCAGCCCGTAAACAAGCATATACTCAATATGCAGAGGAATATTATTTGAAATATTTTCATTTTATTTGTCTGTTAACGTTATTTTTTGTGCCAGATTTCCCATTTTTAGCTCAAAATCTCCTGCTTCTGTGATGCGAGTCAGATTTTTGGCAACAAAAGAAAAATCACTTGCAGAAAGGCTGAAAGACACCGTTTTTTCCTCGCCCGCTTGCAAGGTTATTTTGCTAAAACGGCAGAGTTTTTTCACCGCAGGCGTAATACTTGCGTAGTTGTCTTTATAATAAAGTTGAACTACCTCTTTTCCTGCTACTTTTCCCGTATTTTTGACTTTTACGCTGACCGAAATGGTCTCTTTTTTACCAAAAATAGGCTTATCTACGTTAAAATCAGTGTATTCAAAAGTCGTATAACTCAAGCCCGTTCCAAAATCAAATTGCGGGTGATAGCCATTCGTGCCAAATTTCGTATCTTGGTCTTCCGTATATTTATGGTCATAATGCAAAATATCGCCCGTTCCCGCAGGATAAGTAAAAGGCAATTTGCCCGAAGGATTCACTTTTCCTGTCAAAATATCGGCAATCGCTTCGCCACCCATGTCGCCCGGCAAATAAGCGGCAAGTATCGCATCAGACAAGCCTACAATTTCCTTAATAATACGCGGTCTGTTGAACATCGTTACCAAAATGATAGGCTTTTGGAACTTTGCCAATTCCTTTACCATATCCAATTCTGCTTGTGGCAATGTTAAGTCCTCAATATTACCCGGAATTTCGGTGCAAGGCACTTCTCCCAAACAAAGGACAATATAATCTGCGCTGTTAGTCATAGATTTTATATCTTGATTATCAGCCATTTCTGTAAAATTATTTCCTTTTGCATACACCAAATTGCTGCCAAGACGAGCGGATAGTGCCTGTTGAATCGTCTTTTTCCCTTTGGTATTGAAAGTCGTATCCGTTCCTTGCCAAGTATGTGTCCACGCCCCATTCAACAAGTTCATTGAATGGGCAGCAGCACCACAAATCAAGACCTTTTTATTGGCAGCGATTGGCAAAGTCTGCTTGTCATTTTTGAGCAAAGTAACCGATTCTGAAGCCGCTTGATAGCTCAATTCTGCAAATTTAGCAGAACCAAAATCGGGATATTGTTCGGCTTTGGGAATTGGATTTTCAAACAAACCCAACTCCATTTTTACTTTTAAAATGCGTTTTACAGACAAATCTAAGCGACTTTCGGGAATTTCTCCTTTTTTGACCAAATCAATCAGCAAATCGGTAAACTCAAAATTGTTGGGAACCATGCTCATGTCAATGCCTGCCATAATTGCCATTTTTACGGCATCTCTCATCGTTGCTGCGACCAAATGACGCGTATGCAAATATTCAATATCGCCCCAATCGGTAACGGCAATGCCTTCAAAATGAAGTTCATTGCGCAAAAGGGTAGTCAAAATATCGTAATCGGCGGTTACAGGACTGCCACTTATTTCGCCCGAATTAATCATCACAGATTTCAAACCAGCTTTGATAGCTTCATCAAAAGTAGGCACAAAATACTCCCGAATGTCTCGTGGCGAAAGATATGCAGGCGTTCTATCTTTGCCACTCAAAGGCACACTATAGCCCAAAAAATGCTTTCCACAAGCGGCAACGCTGTACGGAGAACTCAAATCTTTGCCTTGATAGCCTTGAATTGTAGCTTTTCCAATCGTTTTGGCAAGATAGGAATCCTCTCCGTATGTCTCAAAAAAGCGAGACCATAAAGGCTGACGGGCAATGTCCAAAATCGGCGAAAAATTCCAAGGAATGAAAGACGCGCGACATTCATAGGCTGTAACTTGTGCCGCCTTTTCGACTAATTCAGGATTCCAAGTAGCCGCCTGCCCGAGTTGTTGGGGAAAAAGCGTGCCACCCACCGTATAATTTACGCCATGTACCGCATCTACGCCATACAACACAGGAATTTTGCTGCGTGTTTTTGCGGCTTCTTCTTGAATTTTGGTAATAAATTCTCTCCATTTTGCAATTTCTAATGTGCCTGTACCGCAGCCACAATTCAAAATTGAACCCACTTTGTAGTCTTGAATGGCTTTTTTTAACTTTGCCTCATCTAATCTATGTGGCTGCTCAATTTGGCAAATCTCGCCAACAGACACAACACCCAAATCTATTTGCGTCATCTGCCCCGCTTTTTCGGCTACCGTCATATTTTTGACTATGGCATCAATTCTATCGTCAATACTCATTTCTGCGTCTATGGCTTGTTTTTGAGGGATTTGTGCCGATAAGCCGCTTTTTTTTTCTTTAGGAATATTGGCTAAGATGACCTCTGTATTTTCGTTCATGCCCGTAGATTTTAAGGGCATAATTCCTTCTTCTGACAAAGAAACAAGGGTAAAATTATCTACAAAAACCTCTCCTTGCGCATCAAATTGAATCATAAATTGCTTTATCAAAGTCAAATCTAAGTCGTAAGACTCGACTGGAAAGCGGCTGATAGGAATGGTTACTTTTGTCCATTTTGAAGGATAAATAGCTGATGCTAAGTAATCTGTGGAAAAGCCCGTATAAGCCTGAACGCCCGCATAATCCTCCAAGGCAATCGCCCAAGGCAGGCTTTTGAGCGTGTCTTTACGGCTTCTTACAAAAAATTGAATGGCTGCTTTATCTGCAATCAAACTCAGCTCTTTGGGTTCCCACGCGTTCCAACCAAAACCCATGCCTATCCATTTGCAGCCGCCTTCGATTTTATCCCATTTGAGCAATAAGGAATATTTGCCGTCTTGCGCCGTTTCGGAGCTAAGTGTCATCGTAACACATTGTTTTTCTGGCGATACCCATACGCTATTGTCCACGTCCTCATGAAATAAATCTAAGGCAGTAAAGCCATTTATATTGGGCGATTCGGCTTGATTGTCTATGTCATATAGCCCTTTTTCTTGAAAGGAAATGCCTTTTTGTTGTGCGGTTAGGCTCAAGAAAAAGGAGAGAAGAGAGATGAAAAATATTGTTTTTTGCATGTTTTTTTTATTTTTTTGCTTGTCTGACAATTTTTGTGGAGAAACTTGTAAGGTCTGCGCTCAAGCCCTGTGCGCAAGGCAGACCTTACAAGTTTTAGCCCTATTCCACAAAAATTGTCGAAGAACCTTTTTTCTTAGGGTTCTAAGGCTTTTCCATTGGTGAAAATAAGGTAATCCATTTTGGCACTTGCAAATCCCAAGGTCTTGTCCGCTAAATGCAACATACTAACCTTAGTCAGTTTGTCAGGATTTTTCAATTTATCGCCTTTAGGGGTATCAGGATTTCCGTTTACCAAATAATTCAAGTCTGAATATTTGACAGAAACTAACTGCCACCCTTCCCAAGTTATAGGGATTTGAATGTTATATTCGTCTTCTGTAGCAGCCTCAAAAGTGCCGTTTTGATTGTCGTCTTCTTTGAATGAAAACAAGACAAGGGATTGATTTGAACCTGTAACTCCATAGAGTAACACGTTGAAATACAAGTCATCTGGGTTGCTTGTGAGGGCAAAACGGGGCGAAGTTCCGTAAGCTGTTGCGGGAAAATCGACCAAGCCTATGAGCCAATCCCAATCTACTGTACCCGCCATGTTGAAATAGCTGCCTCCTTGTGGGCTAAATGCGTCTGCCTTAATTTTGAAGTCCATATTTGCCCCACTTTGCTTGAAAATCGTCCATTTTGGATTCACGCCTGTTTCAAAATCGGCAAGCAAAAATCCGGGATTCTCTTTAAGCCCTGTGATAGTTATTGGCACAGAAAAGCTGTCTGTTTGTCCCAAAATGCTGAGTTTTGCCGTACAATTTTCTTTTTTGAACAAAGGAAAAGCCGTTGTTGAGCCGTTCCAAAGGGCAAGTGATGCGTCTAAGAGCTTCGATTTTCCTGTAATTATTTTTTGCGCATGGGAAGTTTCGCCTGTGATGGTAATTGTCCAATCACTCAATTTGCTAAACCTTGCCGTAAAAGAAGCCGTTTGTGCTTGCGAAAAGTTCACGCTACTTTGGCTTACTTGAAAAGGCTCTAACATAGAAAATGTACCGTTAAGGTCTTGTAAATCAGGTCCTTCAAAGTCTATTTTTTCTCTATGACAAGCCGTAAATGTAAGAACAGAAGCAAGTAAAAAAACGAAATGTATGTTTTTCATAATAATGTAGTTGAAAGTTGAGAGTTGAGAGTTGAGAGTTGAAAGTTGAAAGTTGAGAGTTGAAAGTTGAAAGTTGAGAGTTGAGAGTTGAAAGTTGAAAGTTGAGAGTTGAAAGTTGAGAGTTGAGAGTGATAGCTGCCGCAAGCATCCGTGATAGCTGCCGCAAGCATCCGTGATAGCTGCCGCAAGCGTCCGTGATAGCTGCCGCAAGCGTCCGTGATAGCTGCCGCAAGCGTCCGCTTGTGGCAGTTTCTTGAAGCGTCCGCTTCCATGCTCGAAGCGGACGCTTCAAGAAGGGAGGTACAAGCGGACGCTTGCACCAGCGATGACTATTAAATTAGTACTTTATTTAAGTTTCAATCCTTATAGAATTAAAAAGTCATATTATAGATTATTAGCAACTGATTGATATTGTAGTCACTAAAAGTCTTTAATTTGTCTTGATATTGAAATTGCTGATAAAAAGTGCCTAAATAAATATTGTCTGTAAAACGAAAACGCAAACCTGCCGCATAAATGTTTTGCTGCGTTGAAACATTGTAAGGCACAAAATCCAACACTTCGCCATATTTGTTGCGCTCTGCGGAAGATTCATTTCCCTTCGCCTGCAAGCGCATCACTCCGCCCAACACGTCAAAATGTTTGAATAACTCATACGAAATACCTGCATTTATATTCGTGGAGGTTAAATTGATTTTCTCATAAGCCAAATCGCTTTTGCGCGTTGTATTTTGCATGGCAAAACCGCCTGTTATTTTGAATAAATGCTTGGATTTAAGCATTTTATCTATATTCAGCGTTAGGTCTGCTTTGTTCAATAGATAGCTTTTCAACACCTTTGTACCCTGCCCTCTAATTTCGCCCAACGTGTAATTTTCTACATTGAGAGAAAACCACTCTTTAGGGTGTGAATAATGGATTTGCCCATAAAAGCCTTTTCGATTAAAAGTTGCCATTCCATAAGGTAATACGTTGTTAAACAAAGGATTATATGCCATCAAATTGCTGCTAATCGAAGTATTATAAATATTTTCGTTGCGCATAACATCAAACAAAGTCAAGGAACGAACCTGCTGCGAATTGCCATATCTATCGAAATACGCAGGCAAAGCCCCATAATCTATCCGCTTAGATTGCGCCCCCGCACTTCTAAAGTCGGGCCCTACATTTAAGTATCCTACTTTTATAAACGATTTTGTGGCTTTTGAAGTTGCCGTAATACTTGCATTTACAAAATAATCTCTCAAATTGGGGGCTAAAGTATCTCTTGTATAAGTTTCCTTGCTATTTCCCATTTCTGCGTCTGCACTCAAATTTCCTTTTTTGAGGTCTATATTATAGGCAGCCGTTGCGGATTGCACCCGATTGTTGAAGGCGTTGCTGTCCAAAACCGTCCCTATGACATCAAAAACTTGAGTATAATGGTAGGCTAAACGCAAGTTTTTGCTTTGAATGAGTTGCACATTTCCGCCGCCAAATAACCTTTCTGGCACGTCTAAGAAATTGGTCATATTCATGCGCGTAACAAAGCCATTGAAGGTAATTTCTTTTACATATTTGGCGAAATTAAAGCCAAAATCAACGGAAGCCCCTTGTTGTCGCCATGTATTTTTGACATAAAATTTTTCATAATCCACAATGTCTCCTTGCAAAGAAAAAATATCGGGATTTTTGAGCAACCTATCTTCATTGTGATTATACAAGGTAAAAGGGGTTTGTTTGAGGTTAATGTCCCCAACTTGGTAGCGAACAACATTGCCAATAATGCCTTTTACCCAAATTTGGCGCACGTCAAAGGTAACGCCACTTCCCCAAAAACCCCCATAAGCATTTCTTATACGAATCATTCCCATGATTTCTGTGCTTTTATTGGGGCGAATGTTCAAGCCTAAATCTATGAGCGAATAGCCGCCACTGCTGCGTTTTACGGTGGTGGTATCGGGCAAAGAATCTGCCACAATGATTTGATTGTTAGCAATATAAGTCCTTGAACCGCCAATAAATTCCACTTTTTTGGGGGTTTGTGCTATGCTGAAATGTGTTACAATCGTCAGCAATAACAATAGGATGATGTAAGTTTTATGTGTAAATTGTGTTGTCATAAGTGCTAAAAAAATATTTTGATTTCAACAGTTGTTTCTGAACCTTTGTAATGGTCTAATGGAAAACTGCGGTCTTTGTAGCTAAACCATCTCTGACGAAGGTATAAGCCTGCGTTTTTGCTCATCATCAAGTCAAAACCTGTGGCATAGCCCAAGCCTGTTTGATTTTTGGGGCGGCGTGTCTCCACATTTACCCTTGTATCGTAATTGGCGATTATGCGTTCATAGCCTAAGTAGTTGGTCCACATAAGTTTAGGCATGAGTCTGTAATAAAATTCTGCCTGATGATAATAGGTGCGCAAATAGGCTTTTTCGGTAAAAACGGTGATAGGAGAAAGTTTTTTTTGCAGAGAAGCCATTGTTAACAGGTAATATACATAAAAATCTTTGCGGAAGATTTTGGTGTTATATTTCATATTTAACTCCATAGTATTGAAGCGTTTTTTGTTCAAAGGCTTGCCTGTTCCATCTATATCGGTCAGATACAAGGTCTCAAAAACGCCTCTATACACTTTTGTCAAGTTGTTGTAGGGACCTACACCACCCGGAAAGCCCCACCGCCAAAAACGGGACAAGGTCAGATTATTGGCAGGATGTCCGTATGTTATTTGCGAAGAAATATTGTCTATTTCCTCCGAAATGGAGTTTCCTATCGAAGTTTTTAATTTTCCTATCTCAAATTCTGTGTTCAATTCTATGCCTCTACGATTGTTGGTCATCTGCCCGACTTGCACCATGCTACTCGCAAAAGGCACTAACAGCACCTGTGAACCTGCACTGCCTGTTGCGGTGCTACTCGGATTTGCTTCTCTGATAGAAGAGTTCCAAAAAACGGAGCTATTGTTGATGACCTTCGGGCTGATTTGATAGGCATGAACTTCGATAGGAATGCCTGTATATTCCTTTGGAAATAAGAGCTTTAGGCTCATCGCCTCTCCCCAACCTTTGTTATACGTCTCGCTATAGAACCTACCTGCGCCTACTTCTCCTTCAAATTTCAGTTTTTTAATATTGAACAAAAATTCTAAGCTGTGAATATTGAAGCCCAAAGATTTATTTGCGACACTATCACTATAGGTTTTGTCATTGAAAGTATTGAAACTGATGAAGTTATTGTTAAAAGTCTTTTTTATTTTGCCTCCATAAGAAGTATTCGGAAGTGGCGCAAAGCCTCCATTTAGCTGGGTTTTGCCATACATAAGTACGCCTGAAAAGCCTTTTGGCAAGTCGTTTCCTTCTAAAATAATGCCCTGAAATGCTTGCTGCCCCCAACGGCGGTCTTGATTCAATGCGCCATTGTTATAAAACGTTTCGTAGCGAGCATCTACGGATTTGGTGTTTGGGTCCCAAGGATTTCGTTCAAAAATGCTGTAACGATTGTAGCCTTTGTTGGTATAAAAAGTGAAAGGCGAAAGGGAATACCAATTAATCCCACCTGCCAATACCTTAAAATTTCCGATATTTGTGCTATGCGTCCCCACCAAACTTACGCCAAGATTCAAGCCTTTTACGTTTTCGGGCATTCCTCTCCCAGTCATGGGCGACCATAGATAAAAATCGGTCAGAAACGTGGTTTTGTCCGTAGGTTTTCCCGTAATATTGAACATTAATTGGGGGATTTGGCTGTCATCTCCTATAAAAATGGTTCTGGGATTGTTTTTGAGTTCGGGATATGGGTCGCTTAGGTTGCGCACATTTGCCAAAAAGCGATAATATCCTGAAACGGAGAAGTTTTTGAGTTTGGGAAGTGGATTTTTCGGAAACACGCCATACAGAAGTTCTTTTTTGGTAGAACTTGTATCTATGTTTTCGGGTACGTATTGCGCACTTAGCCCAAAGCTACTCAGGAATAGGCATATAAGTAGTATTTTTTCCATGTTAAATCGTTTTTTTTTAGATTTGTACGACATCGGCTGGCATTTTCGGCAATGCTTGTGTTAAGTTCATTTTATTTATTTTAGCAAGTTATTTAGTGGTAAATTATTTTTAATAATTAAAGCTGAATTATTGATTATCAACTCTTTCCATACAAAATACCTATCCTTATCTTCAAATCCAATTCCCCAATAATTAAGCAATTCTTCATAGGAAAATACCATTAACTGCGCTTTAATGAGTTCTATATTATAGTATAATCGCATCACAATTTGCGGAATATTGCTAAATTTCAGCCCCTCATATTCAATTATTCCTTGACCGCCTGCCGTAAACGGGTCTCTGACATTTGGGCAAATTACCCCTTGCCTTGTGGCAAGCCAAAGCGCAAAACGATTAAATTTATCAATTCTATTACTAATGAGTTCAGGAAAAAGACAAAATCCTTTGACTATCAACTCATTACGTTCAGGAATTGTTAAGTTATTCCACATTTTAATAATTAAATTTGTGCTTGTTCCATTGTTATCTTGGTCAAGATACCAAACGTCATCCCCTGCTTTTAGCTGTTTTCGGTAATAATCCAGTACCGTTTTTATCGGATTTGGTTGCTTTCTCAAAATATCATAAGGAACTTCTATTTTGTCAAAAATAGTTTTACCTTTTGCTAAATTCATATCTATCAAATATCTTGGAGAATGAGTTACCACAACTTCGGACAAACAATCTTCATAAGGTCGGCACATAAATTCAACAGGGGCAACCATTTTTCCAAAAAGCATAAATATACGTTCAATTCCTTCGACTCTTGTGCTTTCTAAAATGCTGCTTCCCGTTGATTTCCAGTGATTTGACTTTGTAGTTTTAACTTCAACACCATAATATTTTTTTGCTATAATATCGGGAAATCTTTGCCCAGAGATAAGTTCTATTGAACCTTCAAAGATTGTACCTTTTGCATTATTGCTAAGTATGTCGTACACTTTATCTTCCAACTTATTGCCTAAAAGTGCCAAATAGTTAGCTTGATTTTTAGCAGATTCATTCTTCAAAGATAATAAAGAAACATCTAATAACATTTCAAATTCTTTCCTATTAGGCTCATTATTTACAGATACAACCATAATTTTAGTTAAAATAAATGTCCCACAATTTTTCAATTCTTTTGCCAAGATGATAGGCTAAAAGTGGAGGAACGGCATTTCCTATCACTTTATAAGCAGCAGATGGGCTTAATAAAAATTGTGTATTATTGTGATTTTTAGGTATAACAAATTGGAAATCAATGGGAAAAGTTTGGATTAATCCACATTCTCTCGGAGTTAATCTCCGTTCGGTTAATCCATGTGCTAATTCCGTATCCATCTTTCCTCCATTTTCTTTCGACAATCTCCGATATTCAATATTTCCATGATGTTCTGCTCGGATTGTTGG
>JAYUZN010000662.1:0-8314 GCA_043751755.1 Bacteroidota bacterium
TGTAGATGAGTTGATGGCACAAGGCATTGAAAAACAGGAGATTGTGCTGGGATTTGTGCCGCCTCATGCAAGGCATTTTTTGGGCTTTGCAACTGCCTAGCTAAATTTACCTTAGAGGAACTTATCACCCAAGTATAAAATATGGTCTATTTAAGCGAACCGTCATTTTTCATTTCTCAATTCCTTATGCAATATACCCACACACTCTCTGCCATTGCGCGCGAAGCAGGAGAAGCCATTTTAAGCATTTATCACCACCCTAACTTTGCCGAAACGGTGGAATGGAAGGCGGACAATTCGCCACTTACCTTGGCAGACAAAGCCGCAAACGAAGTGATTTGCAAGGCTTTAGAAGCCCATTACCCTGATATTCCTATTCTGTCCGAAGAGGGAAAAATGGTAAGTTACGAAGTTCGTAAAAAATGGCAGCGTTTTTGGCTCATAGACCCTTTAGACGGAACGAAAGAATTTATTAAAAAAAACGGGGAGTTTACCGTAAACATTGCCCTTATAGAAAACGGAGAACCAACTGTAGGCGTAGTATTTGTACCTGTAAAAGACCAACTTTTTTTTGCAGAAAAAGGAAAAGGGGCTTTTAAAACCGATGAAAAAGGTATAACAAGTCGCTTACAAGGTTGTACAGAAAATCTTGAAACTCGTCCGATTCACATTGTGAGTTCTCGTTCTCACCTTTCCCCCGAAACGGCTGCTTTTATCGCACAATTTCCCCAAGCAAAATGTGTTTCTATGGGAAGTTCTCTCAAATTTATGTTGATAGCAGAAGGCAGTGCGGATATTTACCCCCGATTTGCGCCTACAATGGAATGGGACATTGCAGCATCGCATATTATTGTTACGGAATCTGGGGCGATTCTTACCGATTATCCTGACAAAAAACAGCTTCTTTATAATAAAGAAAACCTGTTAAATCCGCATTTTTGGGTGGTAGGGCAAAGGGCTATCCTTTGAGCGGGATAAATTTTCGGGTAAAATAACATCTCTTGAAGAGAAGACATCTTTACACGATTTCTTAGCGTCCTTTGCGGTTCCTTTGCGAACTTTGCGGTAAAACCAAGAACATTTTTTCAAAAAAAATTTGCGTATTTATTTATTTAGCCCTACCTTACGCCCGATTTTAGAAACATTAACCATTCAATATTCACAAAATGAGAAAAACAGTACAAGGATTCTGCACCTTCTTACTACTTGCTTGCGCTTTGCAAGTATCTGGACAAAGATATTTGTCCGAGATTTTTAGTGGCGTAACCGTTACGCCTGACGTTGTGTATGGACAAAATTTATCCGTTATCACAGGCGCTCCTGCTATGAGCGACCTCAAAATGGACATTTTTCAGCCCACAGGAGACGCTTTTGCAAAAAGACCTTTGATTATCTTGAGCCATACAGGGAGCTTTTTGCCGCCTATTTTGAACGGACAAGCTACAGGCTCACGCAAAGATTCAACCGTTGTAGAAATGGCAAAGCAATTTGCAAGACGTGGCTATGTGGCGGTCATTATGTCTAATCGTTTGGGCTGGAATCCAACCTCAAGCGACCAAGATGTGAGAACTAACACCTTGATTAATGCCGCTTACAGAGGCATTCAAGATATGCGTACTTGTGTGCGATATTTCCGCAAAAATGTGGCAACTATGGGCAACACGTATGGCATAGACTCATCTTTCATTGTTGCGGGTGGAGTAGGCACAGGGGGCTATATCAGCTTTGGTGCAGCGACTTTGAACAAGGCAAGCGAGTTGAATTTGGTCAAATTTACCAATGCAACAACGGGGCAACCTTATGTTATTCCTGCGGTAAATGGCAATTTTTACGGCACAGATTCTACAGCACTTTGCCGTCCAAACCACGTAGGCTATAGCTCACGCATTTCGATGGCATTCAACTTGGGTGGCGCGCTCGGCGATTCTTCTTGGTTAGAAGCGGGCGAGCCTGCTATGGTTTCTTTTCATTGCCCAGGAGACCCCTTCGCACCTTACAACTATGGTGCAGTAATTGTGCCTACTACGGGCGATTTCGTCGTGAATGTAACTGGCTCGTATGATGCTGTTCGTAGAGCTAACTACTTGGGTAACAATGCGGCTATGGAAGTAATGGTAGCAGGTTTGAGTGACCCTTACACAGTACATGCAAATGCGCACAATAACGGAAATGAAGGCATGTATCCTGTCATTACTCCAGCTCCAGGTGCGCCACTTTCTTGTACAGGGGCAGGTGCAAACCCACAAATTGAGCAAGGCAGTCCTTGGGATTGGTGGGACGAAGCGGGTTATATCGCCGCAGCAAATGCCGCAGGACAGCCCGGAACCGTTGTAAATTGCCTTCAAAAGCGTGGAAATCCTGATATGTCTGCCGCAAAAGGACATACTTATTTGGATTCTGTTATGCAATACCTCAATCCTCGTATTATAGGAGCTTTGGGGATTGTAGGAATTGATAAAGAACTGATAAACAATGATTTCCAAATTTTCCCTAATCCTACCAAAACAGAAGCTACTTTGAGAAGCATTAGCAATGAGTTGATAACTAATGTAATGCTGTTTGATGTTGCAGGGAAATTGGTGGCAGAAGAAAGCAACTTGCATACACAAGAATATATTTTGAAACGTAATAACCTTTCTTCTGGACTTTACCACGTCAAAATACAATTCCAACATAGTCAAGGCTTTAGCAAAGTGGTGTTTGAGTAAATGGAGAATTGAAAATGGAGAATTAAAAATCTCCGTTCAATCATTTGGATAGCGAGGCATGTAGATTCTGCCTCGCTATTTTTGCTTAATTTCGATTTCGCGCAGATTAACGCAGATTTAACCGCAGATTTTCGCAAATATCTTAATCTGCGTGAAATCTGCGTCTCTATCTGCGCAAATCTGCGTGAAAAAAACACTATCATTTATGCAAAAAAAATATACTTCTTTTCTAATATTCCTTATTTGCCTCTGCTGGCAAGCCATAGGTCAATACCAAATCTCTGGCATTGTAAGCGACAAAGCAAGTGATACGCCCTTGGAGGGTGCAACTATCACCATTCGGGGCGCAGAGGTTGGGGCTTATACCGAAAGTGATGGCAAATTTACCCTGTCTTCTCCAAAAGCTCCCCCTTTTTTCGTAGTCGCCAACTATATCGGCTATGATTCTACGGTTGTTGAAGTGAAGGATATCAAGCAAAATATCCGCCTCTTGATGAGTATCGCAAAATCAGCGAATACCACAGGCGAAGTCCTCATTACGGACACTCGTATCAGCGAAAAACAAAAAACTGCCGCCCTCACAGTCGAGGCTTTAGATGTGATTGCGATAAAAGAAACCCCCGCCGCCAATTTTTATGAGGGACTTGGCGCACTCAAAGGCGTGGATTTAACTTCGGCAAGCATGGGTTTTAAGGTTATCAATACAAGAGGTTTTAACAGTACTTCGCCTGTCCGTTCTTTGCAAATCATTGATTGGGTGGACAATCAGTCGCCGGGACTCAATTTTTCTTTGGGAAATTTTTTGGGAGCTTCGGATTTAGATGTGCTCAAAGTGGATTTGATTGTGGGCGCAAGTTCGGCTTTTTATGGACCAAATGCCTTCAATGGCGTGATTAGTATGACCACAAAAGACCCTTTTTTGATGAAAGGCTTGAGCATTTCTTTCAAAGGAGCAGAAAGAGGCATGGGAGAATTTGCCCTTCGTTATGCACATGCTTTCAAAAATAAAGCAGGAGACGATAAACTTGCGATTAAAGTAAATTTCTATGGTTTTATGGCAAATGACTGGGTGGCAAATAATTATGAGCCTTCAACTTCCTCCAAAGTAGGGGTAAATAATCCCGGTCGTTATGATGCGGTCAATCGCTACGGAGACGAAAATTTGACTGATGGAATCAATAATGCAGCGAGCTATAGTGGGAGAATTATTTCACCCGGTTTGGGCGTATGGCATAGAACAGGCTATAATGAGTCGGATTTGGTGAACTATGACACCCGAAATATGAAGGCAAATGCGGCTTTACATTACAAAATAACAAAGGATTGGGAAGCTATTTATTCTTTCAATTTTGGAACGGGAACTACTGTATATCAAGGAGATAACCGTTATAGTTTGAAGGGAATCAAGTTTTACCAAAATAGAATAGAGTTTCGCAAGCCTAACAAATTTTTCATTCGTGCCTACAGCACACAAGAGGACGCTGCGAAATCGTATGATGCCGTTTTCACTGCTTTTCGCCTCAATGAATTGGCAAATAGCAATGGCGAATGGACAAAGGATTATCGCAATTTTTGGAATGGAGGCGTGCCTACAAGTACGCCCGGCTACTATCCTGGAGGCATGGTGGCAAAAGTTCAGCAACTTCCTGACTATCCTACCTATCAGCCCGGACTTCCCGGCGACCAAAATCCTTATTTTCCTGCCTTAGATGGTTTTTTGGCACAACATCAAGACTCTCTAACGAAATGGCATCAGTTGGCGAGAAACTATGCAGATTCGCGTGGAAAAGGCTATTTTGCTCCGGGAACGCCAGAATTTAAGGCAGCTTTTGACTCTATTACTTCGCTCAAAACCACACAAGGAGGCACGCGTTTCTTCGATAAATCTGCTTTGTATCACCTTCATACGGAGTATAAATTTTCTATCAATAAATGGGTAGATATGACCGCAGGGGGCAATTTTCGCTTGTATAGACCTTATTCCGAAGGCACAATTTTCAGCGATACTGCACATATTATCACAAAGACAGATGCAAATGGGGTGGTAACAAAAGATACGGTGCAAACCCATATAAGCAACTACGAATTTGGGGTGTATGCAGGGGCAGAAAAGAAATTTTATAGCGAAAGGCTCAAGCTGAATGCCACTTTGCGCATGGATAAGAACCAAAATTTTGGTTTTCTCTTTTCTCCTGCGGCTTCTGCGGTGTATAGCCTATCCGAAAAGGATATTTTGCGCTTTTCTTTTGCTTCTGCTATCCGAAATCCCACCCTTGCCGACCAATACCTCTATTATAATGTAGGGCGAGCGATTTTGGTAGGCAATTTATCGGGCTATTATGACTATTATACCATCGAATCGCTCAATAATTTCATCAATACGCAAAATAGGGATACTTTGGTAAAGCTGAAAATAGACCCAATTCGTCCCGAAAAAGTGAAAACGCTGGAGCTTGGCTATCGCACGACTTTGTTCAATCATGTTTTTGTAGATGCAAGCTATTATTTTAGCCGATATACGGATTTTATTGGCTATAAATTGGCGGTAGATGCCACGATTGATACTACTTTCAATCGTCTAACGGCTGCTCAAGGCTATCGTATCGCCGCAAATGCCACAACAAGGGTCATGACGCAGGGTTTTTCGATTGGGATAAATTACTATTTCAAAGTGGCATATTCTATAAATGCCAATTATTCTTGGAATAAACTCATCAAACAAGACCTAAGTGACCCGCTCATTCCTGCTTTTAACACGCCACAACATAAGTTTAATGTAGGAGTTGCAGCAAGAGATGTCAATTTTCATGTTGGCAAACTGAATTTCAAACATTGGAGCAGCAACGTGAATTTGAAATGGATACAAGGCTTTATTTTTGAGGGTTCTCCGCAATTTACGGGTATAGTGCCTACGTATTATTTGTTAGATGCACAGGTAAACAAAACGATTCCTAAGATTCATACGACTTTCAAAGTTGGAGCTTCTAACTTGCTGAATAACAAGCAGTATCAGGTATATGGAGGTCCGAGAGTGGGCAGGCTTGTATATTTGCAGGTGCAGGTAAATTTGGAGGAATTGTAGGATTTCACGCAGATTTTCGCAGATTAAGGACGCAGATTTACACAGATAAAGCAAAGTTCTGTTGTAATCTAAAGATAGCGTGGCGCACTTTTCAAAAGTGCGCCACGCTATTATTAGTCTTTTCAGGTTGCTCTCCTCTGCTCATTTCTATTGGTGTTACAATTCTTTTATTCCGAATTATTCGAATCCCATTTTTTATCATTTCTCGCTACCTTTAAGTGTTCAACCGAAGGAAACACTCAAAGGTAGCGCAGGGAAACAGTATGCGCCTATTTTACAATAATGTGAAGATTGTTTATGTTATTCGCAGAACGTATAGAAACGACATAAGTTCCCGATGCTATAGAAGCAGGCAAAGAAAAACTATGTATTTGTGCGCCATTCTCCCGTTGATTTTCTTGGAAACTATGTGCAATCCGACCTTGTATATCTATCAAGTATATACTTATTGTTTGGGTTTCTGTTAACTCATACCTAAGTTCAAAACCACTTTGTATAGGATTAGGATACAAGCCTATCTCATTGAGATTCAAAGCCCCTAAAATACCTACGTTTAGGTTATTGAGGAGGCGGATGAGGTAAGCAGCAGTATTAGCATTATCATCATTCACAAGTGCTACAATTTTGCCCGTACTTTGCAGATTTACGTCAAAAATGGCTTCATTATTAAAAGTTCCCAAGGCTAATAAACCATTTGTACCAAAACTAGTATCAAAAGTTCCATCATTATTGAAGCGAAAGAAAGCTTTTTGGGTACTTTCAGTATTCAAATCCGTATTTCCGCCCCCTAATATAATTTTCCCATCATTTTGTTGAATAAGGGTATTTGCGAGGAAAGTGGAGGTTGTTAAAGGAACGATTGATATTTGCGCATTATTATTGAAAGGGGTATCTAAAGTGCCGTTGATATTTATCCTTGCTACTCGACTTAATCCTTGACTCGCATTATATTCAAATAGATGTACTAATAATTTTCCATCATCTTGCAAACCTAATGTGTAAAGTTCGGTGCCACTAGGGTTAGCAATTAGGTAAGGAATCGTTACATATCCTGCGCTTCCGTATGTGAAATCTAGTTGCCCGTTGAGTAAGTACTGACTGATGGCAAAATTTTCATTAGCATCATACCTCGCTAATAATAATCTGCCTCCTGAGGTAGGCGTATAAACCATCTGCGTATAACCATCATTCGAGAAAACAAGGATGCCTCCATTTCCAAAAGTAGTATTGATAGCCCCCGTACTTGTGTAACTTCTAATAACCTCACCCCCATTATAGTCATACAGAACATAGAGGTTATTAGTTGCATCTGCTGCAACGATGCTTCCAATTGTTCAGCCGGTGGTGTGAGAGGGCGCGCAAGTCCGATTCGGGCTTGCGGCTCTACTCGATTCTCGGAATTTTAATTTCTTCAGCCCGATTTTACAAATATTTTGTTATTCCATTAAAATTTACATAACTTACAAATAGTTAAAGCATAAAGACACTCCTATTCCTTGATAAATTTTTTGATTACCTTTTTATCACCTATTTGTGCTGTGAGGAAATAAATCCCTACAGGCAAGCTAACAAGTGATATTGATATTTGTTTTTTATCTATTCCCTCGACTAATGTTCTGCCCGATATATCAGAAATGATAAAAGAGAAGTTTCTCCCGCCTGTATATGAAAGGGAAAGATAATCAGAAACTGGATTCGGAGAGAACGAAAAAGAAGAATTTGCATTTTCTATGTCGATCGCATTACTACAATCAAGGCTGAAATACATGGTTGGGTCTATCCCAAAATATCCCGTTGTTGTTTGACCATACGCATAAGTGGTATCCCAAACTTGAATGCAGGTAAGATTAGGATTAATTTGACATTGTAAACTTATTAAAGCCGTATTATTAACCAAATTTAATTGATTTAACAGATTACTTCTGCATCTTAAATAGGTTAAAGCCGTATTATTAACTAAATTTAATTGATTTAATAGATTCTCACCACAATCTAAATTTCGTAATATAAGATTATTAGACATATCTAAGGCTGTTAATTGATTATTGTCACATTCTAACCCTTCTAAAGCAAAATTATTAGATAAATCTAAGGCTGTTAATTGATTATATCGGCAACTAAGATATTTTAAATTACTATTATGAGATATGTCTAAAAAAGGTAAATCATCATTATAGCAATTTAATATTGACAAAGCGATACAGTTAGTTATATTTAAAAAAGTTAATGGATTACCACCGCAGCTTAAACTTTTCAAAGCAACATTGTTAAATAAGTCTAAAGAAGTTAATTGATTATAGAAGCAGGCTAAATATTGTAAATCGGCATTATTAGATACATTTAAGGAAGTTAATTGATTATTAAAACAGTCTAAATTTTGCAAAGCGATATTGGTAGATAGATTCAATTGATTTAATTGATTATAACCACAACGCAAATATAATAAGTGGTTCTTATAAAATAAACGGGGTTAAATTATCGGGATAGCTGCCGCAAGCGTCCGCTTGTGGCAGTTTCTTGAAGC
>JAYUZN010000663.1:0-3913 GCA_043751755.1 Bacteroidota bacterium
TAAAGGCAGAGAACATTTCGCTTGCCTCACATGCTGCATAAACGAAGCGCAAGGCTAAAACACATGCAGCACGTAGTCAAGCGGTGGCGTTATGCACCATGAAGGGAAAAGCTAAACTTGACAAACTTAGCGTATCCCCAGCCGCACAAAAAACAACCAATGCCCAGCCGCACGAAATCCACACTCCGCATCCGTTGTTTTTTTGCAGCCGCACGCAGGAGTGGTTAAGCAGGAGGTAAAAGAACCCGCCCGCCCACCCCATAAAAATTCAATTTTGACAATTCTCATTTTTTTTTTACTTTTACAAACAAATTAAGTTGTATGAAACAAACAATTCTTTATCTAATTGTAGTAATAATAGCCATTTTGCTATTATTTGGCAATGTTCAAGCACAAATAGCCGTAAATCAGGAATGGATAAATTTAAATGGAATCCCTGATACCGTTGATTATTCTGCAAGCTATTTAGACGCAGACGGAAATCTCTATTTAACAACAAATACGCTTGTAGCAGGTCAGCAAGCGAATATTTTGACGATGAAATATGATAGAGACGGAAATTTGATTTGGCAAGATACGTATAATGGGGCATTTAATGGAAAAGATTATGGAACAGCAATAACAGGAGACAATGCAGGAAATATTTATGTGGCAGGAGTAACACAAATTTCGAACATAAGTTCAGACTATATTTTGTTCCAATATGATGTAAATGGAACACTTGTATGGACTGAAAATTATGGTGGAAATGGATTGTATAACACACCTTCTGCCATTGCAACGGATACTAATGGGGATATTTATGTGACGGGAGTAAGCCTTAGCTTTGCAACTCAAGCCGATTATGCAACCGTCAAATTTAATAGTTCTGGCGTACTGCAATGGGCTTCTACCTACGATTATGTTGGTTTATACGACATTCCTGTAGGAATTGAAATAGATAATACAACAAGTAACATATATGTGACAGGCGCAAGTGCAAGCAGTAATAATAATTACGACTATGCAACTCTTCAATACGATAATTCAGGAACACAACTAAATGTGAATCGTGTTTCTGCTCAAGGAACAGGTTTTGATAAAGCTGCTGCTATCAAAAGAGATAATGCAGGGAATTTGTATATTACGGGAACTGCTTTTAATCAAAGTACGAATAGTTATGATATTAAAACATTGAAATTAAACGCTTTACTATCAGTTCAGTGGATAAAAATTTATGATCATTCGGGTTTAGAAGATGCAGGAACTTCTTTGGATATTGATAATGTAGGAAATGTATATGTAGGAGGTTATATAACAACTTCAAATACAGGGAAAGATTTTATTACCCTAAAATACGATTCAAACGGAAATGAATTGTGGCACACAGAGTATAATGACTATTTGTATTCCATGGATGAGTCTATAAAAAGTCTAAAATTAAATAGCAATGGAGGTGTTTGTATTAGTGGAGATGGAATGATAAGTAATAATAGAAAAATAATTATTACAATACAATATGATACAGATGGTAATATACAATTTGTTAAAACAATAGAAGGACCTGGAGAAAATTCAATAGCCAATATTCAAACGGATAACAATGCTAATATTTATGTAGTAGGTAAAACCTTTAACGGTACTAATTATCAAAATGCGACTATAAAGTATAATACATCTGATGCCTTAAATAGTCAAGTAGTTTATGATAGCACTCAAAATCCTTCGCATAAAGATGCTCAAGTTATTATTAAATTTAATCCTTCAATCGTTAAACAAAATTTTGTGAATAATAAGGATATCAGATTTGCTTTATTAAATCAAGTTATTCCTGATACTTTATTTACAGTTATAGAAAATAAAGTTGGAATATCCTTAGATAAGTCACAGGCAATAAAAATTTTTTCGAGTTTAACCTCTTTTGATAGCCTTTCGATTTCTAGATTAGGAGATACCATAAAGATGCCTAAATTATGGAGTGCCTTTGTTGTTACTCTACCAAGCGGCTTAAATTTGTTAAGTATTGTTGACAGCCTCAATACATTGTCTAAGGATATAGTTGAGTATGCACACTGTAACTGGATATTAAAGCTCAATAATGTTCCGAATGATACTTACTTTAGCAATCAAAGTTCTCTAAAATCGACCGCCTTTTCTTCTGCGCAAATAAATATTGATGCTGCTTGGGATATAGAAAAAGGAAATAGTAGCATTTTGGTAGGAGTTTGTGATGAAGCCATACGCTGGGATTCAGATGATTTTATAAGTGTTCCAGGTTCGAATAATTTTAGTGCGTCAAAAATAAAAGGGGGGAAAGATTTTGTAACAAATGAAGATATATCTACCGTAATTCCAGCTCCAGGAACTCATGGTACTAAATGTGCTGGAATTATTGGGGCATTGAGAAATAATAATAAAGGGATTGCAGGCATTGCAGGGGGAGATTTGGCTGCAAATAATATTGGTGCAAGCCTTTTTTCATTGGCAGTACCTGCATTTTGTAGTAATCCCGCTCCTGTTCCTAATCCATGCAATACTGCTTTTCATACCATAGCTGAGGCTATAGTAGAAGGCTCTGCTGATATAAATGGAACATTCGGTTTTGCATTACATATTATTAATATAAGTTTAGGAGCTAGTAATGCTGATATTAATCAAAATACAAGAAATATATTAGGAGATGCTGTTACTACAGCTAATTTAAACCAATGTATTCTTGTTTGTGGAAGAGGTAATGAAGATAATGATGCTGATTATTTCCCAAGCACATTTGGCGATAATAAGGTTATAAGTGTTGGAGCAAGTGGGACAGATGGATTGAGAAAAAATAAAAATAATACTAATGGAGAAGCAACAACAGGTGCTTGTTTAAATATACCTACATGGGGGTCTTCATTTGGTAAAAATGTAGATATTGTAGCACCAGGTGTATTGGATTTAGTGATTGCTGTAGGAGGTTCTTGCGTTGGACCTAATGCACCTAATTTTCCGGATTTGGTGGGTGGGGGAGTTATAGATGCATACGGTCATTTTAACGGAACATCAGCAGCAGCTCCCCACGTATCAGGAGTAGCAGCACTTATGTTAAGCCACCATAACATTACTAATGGTTATCCGAATAATTTATGTATTGATGATGTAGAAGAATTAATACAAAGGTATGCAACAGATACAGACGGTGGGGGCGTTTATCCAAATGGCTATGATGATAACCAAGGATGGGGCTTACTAAATGCAGGTTTGGTATTGTCGAAAATTGATGCCCCCTACTATGTTGTAAAGCATAGTGGAACTGCTATTTCGAAGACATTTACTATTGGTCCAAGCCAATACATGCAAACAACAGGTTTAAGCTCATATCCTTACACTTTAGCTGCTGGAAGTTATCTTGCTATAGGAGAAGAAGTTGTAGCTCAATTTTCTGTGGCTTTGCCAAATTATAGTAATAATTGGCAAATTGAAGGCAGCTGGGTACAAAATAGTAGGTCTAAAGTTGGCTATAGTCCTTCATATATAGCTCAAAATGAGCCATATGTAGATTACACAATCAATTATTCTGGAGGAAATACTGTTGATATTACAGCAAAAACTTACTATTGGTATGTTGAATGTGAGTATCCTTCGTGTAATAATGTTATTAATAGATGGTATCCAGAGGATCCCTTAAATGTTCAATTTGCATTTTCTGTACATCTTAAAAACATGAATCCTGTTTACCTATTAGAGGAAGATAATAAGAATATACATATTTACCCAAATCCAGTAAAAGATAATTTTTCTGTGAACTATCATTTAAATCAAGATATTATCAGTATCGAATTATATGAGGCTACAGGTAAGATATTATTAACCCATATACCAACGGTAAAAAATAATAGCAAGGAAGACATTAATGTAGCAAATCTTCCACAAGGCATATACTTTGTGAAAATAA
>JAYUZN010000664.1:0-10385 GCA_043751755.1 Bacteroidota bacterium
TGAAAAAAAAGCTCTCAGTAGCACCGCTGGTGCAAGCGTCCGCTTGTACCTCTTTCCTTGAAGCGTCCGCTTCGAAGTTGGAAGCGGACGCTTCAAGAAGCTGCCACAAGCGGACGCTTGCGGCAGCTAAGGCAGCTAAGGCAGCTAAGGCAGCTATCCCCATAATTTAACCTCGTTTATTTTATTAAGAACCCCTTATTTAGTGCGTATTTTCTGTTTTTAGCCAATCATAGCCCTTTTCCTCCAACTCCAAAGCGAGTTCCTTTGTCCCCGATTTCACAATTTGTCCATTATAAAGCACATGCACAAAATCTGGCACAATATAATCCAAGAGTCGCTGATAATGTGTTATAACCACAAAAGCATTGCCCTCATTGCGCAATTTATTCACGCCACTTGCCACAATTCGCAGCGCGTCAATGTCCAAACCCGAATCCGTTTCGTCCAAAACCGCTAATTTTGGGTCTAACATTGCCATCTGAAAAATCTCATTTCTTTTCTTTTCTCCGCCCGAAAAGCCCTCATTTACACTCCGATTTGTAAGCTCCTTATGCAGTTCCACAAAAGCCTGTTTTTCCTTCATCAACTTCAAAAACTCGGTAGCCGTCAATTTTGGCAAGCCCTTGTAGGCACGTACCGAATCTACAGAAGCACGCATAAAATTGGTCATACTCACGCCCGGAATTTCCACAGGATATTGAAAAGCCAAAAAAAGCCCCTCGCAAGCCCGCTCATCAGGCGACATTTCCAGCAAATCTTTCCCTTCAAAATCTACACTTCCTTCTGTAACCTCATACTCCTCCCTCCCCGCAAGCACAGAGGCAAGCGTACTTTTGCCTGCCCCATTGGGTCCCATTATTGCATGTATTTCTCCGGCATTTACGGTTAAATCTAAGCCTTTCAAAATGGCTTTGCCTTCTATATTGGCATGTAAATTTTTGATTATCAGCATTTTTATATATTAAAGCAGAAATGGTAAGCGGCGGCTAAAAAGAAATATTTTTTTTAGTTACCTATTACCTCCCATCATTTGGCTGCAAAGATAGCTATTTTTGGGGTAATGCTAAACAAGATACCCCTATTTTTTGCCTATAAGTTAGGAATTATATTTGGGGCTACCTGTAGCTTAGGCTTTAGCCTGAGCCTCTCAACATTTGCCCGTTTATGTCTAACGCAAGCTAAAGCATGTACGCATAGCGCAAATTCATCTGTTTTAGTTTATTGCTCGTTCATGCTTATTTGCAAACGCTATGTCACCAAACCTTGTGGCGGTTTATCAAATCTGCCAACTATAAAGCGATAAATTGCGTTATTTTTGGTAATTTCAAGCAAAATTTTCCCTACCTTTGTTCGCTGAAATATAAAGCCTCTTTTTTCGTTTTCCATACAAAAACAAACTCTCTCAATATGCAAAAGACATTTTTCGCTTTTCTCTGCCTTGTGTTTGTGCTTACTGCTTGCAAGGAAAAAACTGTGCCTGACATGCCGCCGCGCAAGAGGGCTTGCTTGCATTTTATCAACCTACACCCCGATTATGCGGCGATAGATTTTCGCATAAAATCTTTTGAGACTTCTGGAAACCTCATTGACGGATTGGCTTATTTGGATACATGGCCCCATGGCGGCTATGCTTCTTTGCTCAGTTTGCAAAGCAAAGACACGAGTTGGATAACGTATGGAATCATCGACCACACGACAGGGGCGGTCATTATTCCCGATACGCTCTTGCGTTTGTATGAGGAAAAAGCTTCAACGCTGATTCTTACCAAAAATGATGCAGGTCTGCCGATTGTTATCAAAACTTTAGATTCTTTTGACGGAGATACGGATAGTACAGGCAATATTCGGTTGATGAATTTTGACCAAACGCTCACGTCTGTTACCATGATTTCTTCGGATACAAGTGTGCTTACCCCCAATATCAGCGCGCTCAATTATACGGGCTATCGTGCGTTTAATATCGGCAAAAAAGACATTTATTTGATAAACAATTCCATTCCTGATACGATTGCGATTCTGGCAAATAAAGACATTCGTTTGCATCGAAATTACTCGGTGTATATTGTGCAAGAACCAAATACTACGAATCATCTTGTTTTTTGGGAGGAAATGGCAACTTGTGTAGAATAGAAAGCACGCAGATTTGCGCAAATATTGGCAGATTTCGCAGATAGAGTTATTTTTATCTGCGAAATCTGTATTCATCTGCGCAAATCTGCGAGAAATTACAAAAAATTACGAAAAATAAACAATCATCATATATGAAATTTTCGACAAAAGTAGTTCATGCAGGGGTATCGCCTGATCCTGTTTCGGGGGCGATAATGACCCCTATTTACCAAACAAGTACCTACGTACAAGCGGCTCCGGGCGACCACAAAGGCTACGAGTATGCGCGTACTCAAAACCCCACGCGAGATGCCTTGCAAAATGCCTTGGCAGCTTTGGAAAATGGGAAGTATGCGCTATGTTATGCGAGTGGAATGGCTGCTACAGATGCTATCGCAAAGCTCTTAAAGCCAGGTGATGAAGTCATTTCTACCCATGATTTATATGGCGGAACGTATCGCATTTTTACCAAAATATTTGAACGCTATGGCATCAAATTTACCTTTGTAAATATGGGCGATATGCAAGCTATTGAAGATGCGCTTACCCCCGCTACCAAAATGCTTTGGTTAGAAACGCCTACGAATCCTGTTATGCAAATCATTGATATTGAGGCATCTGTAGCTATTGGCAAAGCAAATAACTTAATTACGGTGGTGGATAATACCTTTGCTTCGCCCTATTTGCAAAACCCGTTGGATATGGGGGCGGACATTGTGTTACATTCCTTAACCAAGTATATTTCAGGACATTCTGATGTGGTGATGGGTGCGGCAATTACGAATGATGAGGCACTCTATACAGAATTAAAATTTATACAAAATGCTTGCGGAGCCGTTCCCGGTCCGCAAGACTGTTTTTTGGTATTGAGAGGCATCAAAACCTTAGCGATTCGTATGCGTCAGCATTGTGAAAATGGCAGAAAAGTGGCAGATTTTTTGGTCAATCACCCCAAAATAGATAAGGTATTTTATCCGGGACTTGCCACTCACCCCAATCACGAAGTTGCCAAAAGGCAGATGCGAGATTTTGGGGGTATGATTTCTTTTACCCTCAAAAATGAAGAAATGGAAGCTGCTTTGAAGGTATTGACTGGCACACATTTATTTGCTTTGGCAGAGAGTTTGGGCGGCGTAGAGTCTTTGATTGGGCATCCTGCCACGATGACTCACGCCTCGATTCCACGTGAGGAACGCCTCAAAGCGGGTCTTTCGGATACCTTGATTCGACTTTCGGTAGGGATAGAAGATGCGGAGGATTTGATAGCGGATTTGGCGCAAGCAATAGACTGAGGTACATGACCAAATTATTACGCTATTAAATTTTTGTTCCTTAGGAATAGAAAATAAATAACATAACAATTTCATTTTGGGGATTTCTTAGTGCCGTAGGCACGAAATATTTATAGGAAATGTAATTCTCCCCCCAATTTATTGCGTTTCTCGTGCAAACGCTAAAAAAAAGAGGGAAGGGTTGGCATGTTTTTTCTATAAATATCGCCGTCCCTACGGGACTATAAAATTGTTACTTTATTCAATTTTCATTCCTTAGGAACACGAAAAGAATAAAATTATAATTTACCACTAAGGCACGAAGTAAACTAAGAAAGAAAAAGCGTGGCTTAGATGTCTTCTTTTACAATATAGCTTCGTGTTTCTTCGTGCCTTAGTGGTGAGAAAAATGGCAAGTTATTTAATTTTTGTTCTCTATGGGAATTAAAAATGACAAAAATACATGAAAATCTCTCAAAACCGATATTTCGACCGCGAACTCAGTTGGCTCTCGTTCAATCATAGAGTGCTACAGGAAGCCGAAGACCCGCGCAATCCTTTGTTAGATAGGCTCAAGTTTTTGGCTATTTATTCGTCCAATATGGAGGAGTTTTTTCGGGTAAGGGTGGCTTCTTTGCGCAGTCTGGCAGCTTTAGAAGAGACCACAAAAGAGGCTTTGCTCTTTAATCCGAAGCTCATTTTGCACAAAATCCATGAAGAAGCTTCTAAGCAGCAGCTCCTTTACAATGAGATTTTTCGCAATGATGTCGTGCCTGCGCTGCGCAAAATGGGCATCTTTTTGGCACGTAGCGAAGAACTTTCGGACAAGCAGGAGGCGATTGTGAGCGAATATTATCTCAAAAGTATCATAGAATTTGCGGAGCCGCAGTTTTTTCATAATGGCGAAATACCTGCCCTCAAAGACGGGCGTTTATACCATGCTGTGCGCCTCAATTCTACGCATGTAGATGCCTCTGATACAGAGGTTTACTCCGTCATTTCTATTCCGAGTCATAAGGTTCCCCGTTTTTTTGTGATGGAAGACAATGAGAAATTTTATGTATTATTTTTGGGAGATGTGATGCGCGTGGGGCTAAAATACCTATTTCCAGGTTATGTTATCAAAGGTTGTTTTTCTATAAAAATGTCGCGAGATGCGGAGATGCACATAGAGGACGAGTTTCAGGGAAATTTGGTGGCAAAAATAAAAGAAGGCATAGAAAAGCGCAAATCGGGCGTACCTATGCGCTTCTTGTATGATGTGCGAATGCCCGAAGATATGCTTCAATTTTTCAAAAAAGCCTATCACCTTTCTCAAATGGACGTTATCCCGGGGGGAAGATATCATTCTTTGAATGATTTTATGAGTTTTCCCAATCCCAATGGCATGATTCCCAAATATGAGCCAGAAACGCCATTGATTCACGCAGATTTGGAAGGAAAACCCATTTTGTCTGTTATAAAAAAGAAAGATGTTATGTTACATTATCCATATCATTCTTTTGAATATGTAGTAAGATGGCTTGAGGAGGCGGCAATGGATATGATGGTTACGGAAATCAAAATCACTTTGTATAGAGTTGCGGCAGATTCGCAGGTCATAAAAGCCTTGATTTTGGCGGCGCAAAAAGGCAAAAAAGTGTCTGCTTTTGTAGAAGTAAAAGCCCGTTTTAATGAGGCAGATAATATGTTTTGGGCAGATAAAATGCAAAAAGCAGGCATAAAAGTTTTATATAGCATTCCTGCGATTAAGGTGCATACCAAACTCTGCTGTGTTACAAGACAGGAAAAAGGCAAACCTCAACGTTATGTCTATCTTGCGACAGGCAATATGAACGAAAAAACGGCTACTTTATATACAGATAGTGGCTTGTTTACGGCTGACCCACGTTTGGCAAATGAGGCATATATTGTGTTTTTGATGTTGGAACAAAAACTGCATGTATTTGAAAATGAGGCAATTCTGCCCAAATATGAGCATCTTTTAGTCGCTCCCTTAGATATGCGGTATGTGTATGAAGATTTGATAGATGCCGAAATTGCCCAAGCAAAAGCAGGACATAAAGCCCATATTATTGCCAAAATGAATAGCCTTGACGACTGGGAAATGATAGATAAACTCTATGAGGCGAGCAATGCAGGAGTTCAGATACAGTTGATTATCAGGGGTATATGCTGTCTTGTACCCGGTATAAAAGGGCAAAGTGAAAATATAACAGTCATCAGCCTTGTGGGGCGGTATTTAGAACATACCCGTATGTTTTATTTTTATCATGGAGGACAAGAAAGAATCTATCTATCTTCTGCCGATTGGATGCACCGCAATTTGGATAGGCGAATTGAGGTGGCTTTTCCGGTGTATGACAAAAAAATAAAGGCAGAAATCAAGGCTATTTTTGAACTGCAACTTTCGGATAATGTCAATGCGCGCTATATTTCTCGCAAACAAGACAACATTTTTGTGCGCCCTACCAAAAATCAAGGGGAGATAGATACGCATATAGAGATGTTTAAGTTGCTGAAAACGTAGCTTTTGTGGCACGCAGATTTCCGCAGATTTAACCGCAGATTTTCGCTGATGTTTTTAATCTGCGTTCAATCTGCGTCTCATCTGCGAAAATCTGCGTGAAACCTCCAGATTACCTTTTTTTCAGCAAATCCCGAATCTCCCCTAACAATACCTCTTGTACAGGCGGAGCAGCAGGAGCGGGCGCAGGGGCAGCTTTTTTCATGTTGTTTAGTCCTTTGATAATCATAAACATCACAAAAGCCACAATGATAAAGTTGATAATTGCGCCAATAAAACCGCCATACAGGATAGCCGATTCTGGCGTAATCACTTTGTCGCCTTCTTTTACGGCTGCTGAAAGGACATATTTTGCAGCACTCAAATCGCCTACTTGGAAAATCTGACCGATGATAGGCATAAATATCCCATCAATAAAGGCTTTGGTAACTGTGCCAAATGCCGCTCCCATGACAAGCCCTACTGCCATGTCCACAAGATTGCCTTTCATGGCAAAATCTTTAAATTCTTGAATCATTCCCATAATGTCGAGAGAAAATTAAATGTGTGATAATAAAACAATGATTGGAAAGTTAAGACTATGAAATATTCAAAAGTCACTGTAAATAGTTGAAAGTTATTAGTTATTAGTAAACAGTCATCAGTTAGCAGTAAACAGTTAGCAGTCATCAGACAACTCTCAACTCTCAACTCTCAACTCTCAACTCTCAACTCTCAACTTTCAATTCTCCATTTTTTATGTAACTTTGTCCCGAAATAAGCTACTCATTTTATCATTTTGTCTCAAATTTTCAATCAACTTAATATCAATATGAACAAAATCTCATTGTGCTTAGTCGCATGGCTAAGTGTTTTTGCGCCAATGTACGCGCAAAACATCAAATTTGAGGAATATAACCTTGACAATGGCTTGCATGTAATCTTGCATCAAGACAATTCTACCCCGATTGTAGCCGTTTCGGTCTTGTATCATGTAGGCTCCAAAAACGAAGACGCACAACGCACAGGCTTTGCGCACTTCTTTGAACATCTCATGTTTGAAGGCTCAAAAAACATAGATAGGGGCGATTATATGAAAAAAATTCAAGGAATTGGCGGCGAATTGAACGCAAATACGAGTTTTGATAGAACGTATTACTACGAAATCGTGCCTTCTAACCAACTTGAAATGGCTTTGTGGATGGAATCTGAACGTATGTTACAGCTCAAAGTAGATAGCATTGGCGTAGAAACGCAACGGGGCGTAGTCAAAGAGGAACGCCGTATGCGCTATGACAATCAGCCATATGGACGGGTAAATGAGGAGGTATTTAAGCGCACCTTTCGCGTTCACCCTTACAAATGGATGCCGATTGGCTCGGCGCAATACATAGACCAAGCCAAATTGACGGAGTTTATGGATTTTTACAAGACTTTTTATGTCCCTAACAATGCAACGCTTACCCTTGCAGGCGACATCAAAATAGACCAGGCAAAAGAATGGGTCAAAAAATATTATGGCGACATCGCAAAAGGCACAAAAGAGATTCCTCGTCCCAATGTGCAAGAGCCGCCATTAGGCGCGGAAGTCGTTGATTCTGTGTTTGATAAGATAAAATTGCCCATGATTTCGCACACCTATCGCATTGTGAGCCAAACTCACCCCGATGCTTATGCGGTAGAAATGATGATGATGGTGCTGGGAGATGGGGAAAATTCTCGGCTGAATAAAAAATTGGTGGACAAAGAAAACATTGCGGCTCAAGCCTCTGCCTACGCACGTCCGATGGAAGATGCAGGCATTGCCAATATCACTGTTTTGGCAAATTTGGGCGTAAAACCTTCTACGATTGACTCTATTTTGGACGTGGAAATAGGGCGAATGAAAAACGAACTTATTTCGGAAAATGAATATACGGCACTTCTCAATAAAGTGGAAAATTATGCTGTTTCTTCAAAGGCTTCTATGGCTTCTATTGCCGAAAATTTGGCTGTAAACTACGTGTATTATAAGGGAAATACCAACCTCATCAATACAGAATTGGAATTCTACAAAAAGGTAACACGCGAAGACATCAAAAGAGTCGCAAATTTGTATTTGCAAAAGGAAAATCGCGTGAATTTGCATGTGCTGCCGAAGAAGTAAAGGCAAACAATAGGCTTATTAAACCTTAGTGGTTTGATAAGCCTATTGTTATAGCTCCCATTGTCTTGGGTAGCTTCTGGGTCGTAGTTGTTTGCTGTGTTATCCATACAGCCCTTTTTGCTGCAACTGCTGCTGGCAAGGACGAGAATACAGCAGAGGGCTGTGATGAGCGTTTTGGTCATTGGTTTTGTGTGTTATGAATTATTTGTATTAAAAAGCTGCATGATTTGACAACTCCTTACAAGCGCAAATATCACTTAGCTGCCCCGATAGCGTATTGCCCCAGTATAAAATATCTACCCCTATTTCATACGAAATTACTTCATATTTTTGGGGGTTGTCATACCATAAAACTGCTACAACATAGTCGCTACTTGGATTGGATTCCCTTGAATCTATATGATTATTTCGATAAAATGATTTATCATATATCCATAATTCTACCTCTTTTTGTTTGAATCGCTCGGCAGACGAAGGAGTCAAGCGTAAAACATTACAGACACTATCCATCATCTTAGCTTTAGCTTGGCATTTATGATAATAATGTATATCATAAAATGTTTTTAACAAAATTTCTGCTTTATTTATCAACTTATGTTGGGATAAATAGCTAAAAAATGCTATTACTTTCTCTCGTTTAACAAAATCCCCATCTGTTTGGATTAAATAATCACTTGTGTCTGTGAAAAGAATAGAAACCCCCGTCAGGTAAACAAAGCCGCTATTAGGCACCCGAAGATGGCTATAAGACCTCTTTAACCTTAGCAATTCTATCTCATCAACATACCCCTTTTCTTCAAAATCAAGCGAAAACTGCGGGTGATTGCGAATACTATCCGGAAAAGCCGCCCAAACCTTAGGGCAAAAATAATTATTCTCAGGATAACAGCTATCATATATACAGCCATTTTCCTTTGTTATTGTCTTTTTGTTATCCACCTTATTGATTACCTCGCATTTTATTGAAAATAGGCTTAGAATGAGGATGTAAATGTTTTTTTTCATTTGTTATCGCTTTTGAAATGAGAGAGAAAAGGAATAACAATATCTTGATGAAAGTTATCTTTTCTAAATTTAAATAAGCGTTTTTCGGCGCAACCTTGTATTAATTGGTTTTTGCCAGGTGTGTTTATTCCTGCAATAATCTTTTTGGGTAAGAATTTCTCGAATCCAAAAGTATCCAATTTTACTTTACTGTTAATAAAGAAGGCATCTATTATATTTTCTTCATACATGGTATCACCAGAGTCTGGTTCTCCATCAAGCCTATATTTAAAAATTTCTTCAATATACAAGTATTTTGCATGAATCCCCGAAGTATTGAGCGAGTACTCTTTATTTCTTTTATCCATATCTGCCTTATTCAAAGGGCTATGTCCAAATCCCCCTTCGTCTTTCGTTTGTGTGAAAAGTGCTTTATTATCAAAATACCTCATCATTTCGTTTTCAACATCCCCTTTATCCTCAACAACCCTTCCAAATTCAGGGTAATCTGTAAGGTAATTTATTTTCTTAAATGCTTTAAATTTTAAAGCTCTATATATCATTGAGTGGTATATTTCGTGTGCAGAATTATATGCAAGAATATCAAAAAAAGCTAATTCATCTCTTATTTTATATACGGGATGATTAGGCGGTTGGCAGGGCATATATGTCTTTACCATTCCTTTATAGGCAATAAAGCAAGGCGCTTCAGGGTGGTCTCCCGTATAAGAGGATAGGCTTGCCATGTTATCTTTTCCAAAAAGATGAGTAACTCCTTCCGCCCCTTTAAAATCATCAACATTACAAAGGGTTATTACATAATCATTTCCGATTAATTTACCACTTTGGGCAAGAGAATCTAATGTTGGAGCGTCAATATATTCAATTACAACTTCCAAGTCATTATCTTCAAAAATTTGTGCAAGTCTTAACTGAAAGGCAGCTGTTTCTGGTATATTCGCTATATTTCCTCCCATATTTACGAAATTATCACTTAAAGTGTTTTCATGTAGGACTACGTATATACGAATAAAACCTATTGAATATACTTCTTCATTTTCTGTAATAAGCAACCCCCCTCACTCCCCCTCCCACTCGCAGCTCCCCCTCCATTCCAAAATGGTGTAAGCTCCTGTGTCTCACTATGTCTGCGGTGCAGCATAGAAATCCCTGCAAGCTTGCTATCTTCTACAGCTTGCGTTCCCGAATGTGGCGTGCGAAAAATCCCTTCTGCTTGTAGGTTTACAGGCACAAGCAAGTCCATAGCTTGTCGGTCGAGGACAGGCAGATGTTGGTATTCCATCTGAATAATGTCGTGCTGTTTGCCGATATACACCGTTACAGATTCGCCTTGTACTACCGTTTTTTT
>JAYUZN010000665.1:0-4493 GCA_043751755.1 Bacteroidota bacterium
TTTAAAGGTGCGCCACCCTACAAAGCTACCAATACATTATGTCGTTATCAAAATGCGCCAGCTGACACTGAGCGAAGTCGAAGTGTCGAACTGTGCGTGAAATCCTATCCCACACTTCCCTCCAAACTAATCTCCAATAATTTCCTTGCTTCTACTGCAAACTCCATCGGCAGCTTGTCCATCACCTGCTTTGTGAAGCCATTTACAATCAAAGAAACAGCTTTTTCGGTTTCAATCCCGCGTTGATTACAGTAAAAAATTTGGTCTTCCCCGATTTTGGAAGTCGTAGCCTCATGTTCAATCACCGCCGATGCATTGGACGATTCTATATAAGGAAAAGTGTGTGCGCCACATTTATCGCCAATCAAAAGCGAATCACATTGCGAGAAATTGCGGGCATTTTGCGCAGATTTCAATATTTTTACCTGTCCACGATAGGCATTTTGGCTTTTTCCTACCGAAATTCCCTTAGAAATAATGGTGGACTTTGTGTTTTTACCAATGTGCAGCATTTTTGTACCTGTATCCGCCTGCTGCATGTTATTAGTTACAGCTACTGAATAAAATTCTCCAATAGAATTGTCGCCTTTCAAAATAACAGAAGGATATTTCCAAGTTATAGCCGAACCTGTTTCTACTTGTGTCCAAGAAATTTTGGCATTTTTGCCTTCACAAAGTCCCCTTTTTGTTACAAAATTGTAAATTCCGCCCTTGCCATTTTCGTCTCCGGGATACCAATTTTGAACGGTCGAATATTTAATATCTGCGTTTTCGTGTGCAATAAGCTCTACAATAGCTGCGTGAAGCTGATTTTCGTCTCGCATGGGGGCGGTGCAATTATGAACAGCAAAGCCACTTACCAAATAGCTATGTGTTTCTGCGACATCAAGGTTAAAAACCAAATCATCATAAGGTTCGCTGGTAATTTCACGAATGGGAACAATAAAATGGGTTTCCGTTTGGCGTATCATATCCCATTTTTTATCTTCTGCATAGCCTACTTGATATAGGGGTTGGCGATGTATAATTCTATCAGATTGATTTGAAAATTTAGCATCTCCTCCCTCTCTCACTTGTATCCAAGCATAGATGCCTATTTTATTCAATAACATTTGAACTTGTTGCGCTATCTTTTCAGATGCAGTACAAAAGCGAATCTTACGAGAATTTTCTTGCTCCGAAATATTGCCATCACCTCTCAAATAGGCTTTCAAAAATATTTCTATTTGGGGCAAAGGGAGGTTCATCAATTCAGGGCTTAACTCTTTATTTGCTGCAAGTTTGCCACAATGTTGAATAAACCAATCATGATATTCGTGCGAATAGAAAGCTATTCCAGCCCCATTTCGGTCAGGTTGTTCTGTTAAATAGGCTTTTTTACCCGTAATTTTCTCAATAAGTTCCATTACCCTTGCAATGAAATCTTTTTCATGCAAACCTAATGAAAATTGGTTTGTGAATTGCTTATTTTTTTGATTATGATAAGAACTACCTTCTGCCAAATAATAACCTAATAATTCAACTTGCTCATCTGTAAAAAGATTTATAGAATTGGTAATTAGCTTAGGAACTAACATAAAATCTCCCGCTTCTAGCTCTTTGGCAGGTAGCCATTTTGCTTCAGCTCGCAACAGCTTTTGAGTATCTACTTCGGGAAGCCACGCCTCATTTCTTTGCGCCCTTTTTGTCAAAACATCTGCCCGTTTTATGGTTAAAACAGGGTGTTCTGTTGTCAAACGAAACGCATTGTAACGAGAAACGGGGCGAATAGTAAGCACCTCTCCCTTATAATGACGCATCATACCAGCTTGTACTTTTTGCGTTTTGCCCAAATGGTCTAACACAAATTCGCCCACCTTTATGGTTTCAATATTTCGCCAGCCTTCAGGCGTTAAAACCTTTTCTCCAGCAGGGTGGCAGCCTTCCAAATAACTCACATAAGCCCCTTCTTCTGCCACAATTAACGTCCTTTCAAACTGCCCTGTTTTTGCTTCATTTATCCGAAAATACGTAGAAAGTTCCATAGGACAACGCACGCCTTTTGGGATATAGACAAAAGAACCATCTGTAAAAACGGCTGTGTTCAAAGCAGCAAAAAAATTGTCATTATAAGGTACAACTTTCCCCAAATATTTTTTCACTAAGTCGGGATATTCTTTTATCGCATCAGACATAGAGCAAAAAATAACCCCTTTTTCGGACAGCTGCTTGCGAAAAGTAGTTTTCACAGAAATGGAATCTACGACCGCATCAACTGCTACATTTGAGAGCATTTTTTGTTCCTCCAAAGGAATCCCAAGTTTGGCAAAAGTCTTTAAAATTTCGGGATCCACCTCGTCCAAACTCCCCAATTTTTTCACAGGTTTTGGCGCAGAATAATAGATAATATCCTGATAATCAATTTTTGGATAGCCCAATTTTGCCCAATGCGGCTCCGTCATGGTCAGCCAATTTCGATACGCACGCAAGCGAATATTCAACATCCATTCAGGTTCTTCTTTTTTGGCAGAAATGAACCGAATAATGTCTTCATTCAAGCCTTTTGGAGCTTGTTCAGAATCCACATCAATCGTGAAACCGTATTTGTATTTTTGGGAAGTGAGTTCTTGTATAAGTTGTTCAGACATTTTTTCAGTTAGCAGTTAGCAGTGAACAGTTAGCAGTTATGCTGTTTAGATTTAATCTAAATAAAGAACAAAATTAGGCAAAAAATGTTTTGTGTGCAAGGATTTTGTTTTGGAATTGGCAAATATTGTCTATCTTTGCCTAATCAAACCTTATTTAATGGCACAACATGGCATATAGCAACTTTAAATTAAAAGAAATTGAGCGATTGATGGGAATAAAAGAAGAGGTATGCCCCCTTTTTGCAGAGGTTACGCCTATTCCTTCGAGTGCGTGGCTGCAAGAGACCTTAGCAAAAGCGGCTCATTTAGTCCCCAAAAGTGAAAAAGCAAGGTCGGAGTTGCTTATAATGCCGATTTTGTTAGAAACATTAGAGAAAAGCAATTATAATTTCACGCTTTTTTCGGGCGAAAACCTTGAAGGAGATTCTACCAGAGGGCTAAATGGAGAATGTGATTTTATTCTTAGTAAAGGCAAAAAATCGTATAGCATTCAAGCGCCTATTTTTGCCCTTGTAGAGGCAAAGCAAAATATTATTGAAAATAGTTTGGGGCAATGTGTGGCACAAATGGTTGGAGCTGAACTGTTTAATCAAGCAGAAGGAAGCGAAACCTCGCAAATATACGGTTGTGTAAGCAACGGAATTGAATGGCAGTTCTTACGCCTTCAACATAAAGTATTGACCATTGATGACAAAGTGTATTTTTTCAATGAAATAAACCTAATTTTGGGGGTTTTGCAAAAAATTGTTTCTATGTTTGCTTAATTTTTGGTAGCCCTCAACATTTCCCTTTTCCCTGGCGGACCTGGCAAGCGTTCTGTGCGATATCCTGCGGCTTGCATAGCCCGCCTTACACTGCCTTTTGCACAATAAGTTACTAAAATCCCATGGGGAGCTGTGAGGAAAAACAGCTTCTCAAAAATGCTTTCTGTCCACAATTCGGGTTGTGCAGCAGGGTCAAAAGCATCATAATATATAAGGTCAAATTTTTCTGTTGTCTCAAAGTCTTGAAGGCTTTGTAGGTGTTTTTTTAGGGTAAAATGGGGCGAAAGCAAAACTTCTTTATCCCATTCAGCTGCATGTATTTTTTCAAAAATAGGAGAAATAGCCTGATTTTCAATCTGTTGTGGGTAATTTAATTGCGCAGCAAGCTCGCAAGAAATGGGATTTGTTTCCAAAGCTGTATAATAAATCTGGCTTTCTTTTTGGTGAAAAAAAGTAAGATAGGCATTTAAGCCTGTGCCAAATCCCATTTCTAAAATGCGAATCTGCGGCTGTTCTTGCTGCTTTTTGCGTAGCCCTGTTTCTATAAAAACATGCAAAGATTCCGTCACAGCTCCATGTATAGAATGGTAGGTAACATTGTGTAGCTCAGACTGTAAGGTTACGGAGCCGTCCGAAGTGGGGAGAATGTGAGGCATAAAAGAATTGAGATTTTGCTTGCTGCCATAACGGAAAAGGAAGGGGTTTAGTTGAGCGTTTTTTCTATTGACTTTGAGGGGAGCGCAGCTTCGAAGTCAGAAATTATTTGGATTTAAAGGCATTTGTACCGTAGCGACCATTTTCTAAATGGTCGCCGTAATACGGGACAAGCAAAGCACGATGGCAGACATATTGAAAGATAGGACGAATAGGTTAAATTACATAATACTTTTTAAGATTTTCACAAAGCATCATTTAAGGTTTCCTAAGCTATTTCTCAAATTTTAGGTAAAATAGATTTTTCTCCGTATTTTTGCCTCCAATTATCAAAATACATGACAGAAACAAACGATATGATGACGTTTTCGGATTTTTCCCTTGAAGCTAAGTTATTAGAGGGCATTGCGGCGATTGGATTCGACAAACCTACCCCCATTCAACAAGC
>JAYUZN010000666.1:0-7888 GCA_043751755.1 Bacteroidota bacterium
CTTTTGCGAGTTGTTTTTGGAAACGAATGGCAGTATTTTTTTCGCCAAAAATATCTGCCACATAATATTTATACTTAAAATCCTCCGCTTCTGTTATCACTTCCACCAAATACGAATGATGCAAAGCCAATTTCGCATTAAAGGCTTTTTTTTCGGCTTCGGAAAGGGGGCTTGGCGAGGCTTTGAGTTGAATACGATAATATTGTGTATTTAACACAGATTCTACTGCCACCAAAAAAGCCCCATTTATGCCTTTTATTTTTTTGGCATTGATTTGCGCTTGCAACGTTCGAGCTTCGGCTTCGCTATTTGCAGGAACAGTAAGTATCAGTTTGCCGTCTCTATAATGCTTGTTTACAGGCATTTTGAGGGCTGTTTCGTAATATTTTTCCGCATCAGGATTGTTCGTAGTGAGGCTGGCAATTTGCACTTCAAAGTTTTTTTCAGGATTGGGGCTATTGCGCGCTTGCGTAACGGCAAGCACATTTTCCTTGCGCTCCATCTGTACCCGTATGCCCGTTGTTTTGGCACGTGCTGCTGCTTTTACGCTTATGACATTGTTCATTGGGTCAAAAACAAGGTCTTTTTCTTTGTCATCTCCCACAATTCTATACTCATTTGAGTGAAATACTAAGACAAGCGTTTCGTCCTTTTTCACGCCTTTGGCAGCCGAAGTGCCAATCATAAACACGCCTTGTGCATCTGTTTCTATATCCGCTAAATCAGCTTGCGGCACACTCAGCAGCACCCCTTGAAGAGGTTTGCCTTGTGCATCTGTTACCATGCCTCTCAAAATGTCTATTTGCTGCGCATAGCTATAAGCGGCAAACATTAAAGGGAATAAAAAAATAAGTAGTTTATGTTTCATAAAAAGTAGTTGAAAGTTATAAGTTGAGAGTTGATAGTTACCATAAATTTATAATAATCAATTAAGATATATGGAAAATACATGTTTAGATTATTTCTCACTCGTACTTATAGTTGTCTTAGGCGGCAAATATACAAGAATTTATTGATAATGGGTTAAACCTAACACCTTTTTCAGCTATCTATTTCCTTATAAAGCCCCTTTTTCAGCCCTATTTTCCACAATGGCACGTAGCTTGCTACATTATTTTAACATATCCTTATTTCTCTCATTATGTCTAAATATATACTTACTGCCATTATTGTTCTTTCGAGCCTATTCGCTACGGCACAATCTACGAACAATAGCTCGGACTTTGAATTAGTCTCTTTCAAAGCTGTTCCGCAAACGGATAATGCCATTTTGTTGGCATGGACAACTGCCAAAGAAGTTGGCTCTGTCCTGTTTCAAGTAGAAAGGTCGGTGGACAATGTGAGTTTTTCTGCCCTTGCACAAATTCCTGCCGCCGGAAATTCGGATATTTACAAAAGTTATTCTTACAAAGACAATTGGAATCCTGATGGCGACATTTTTTATCGCCTCAAAATGATAGGTGCAAATAACTTTTCGGAAATCAGTCAAAGTGTTTCCCTCAATATCTCCAACTCCGATTCTCTCACGATTCATACCAAAGTATTCCCGCAGCCTGCGACCGACAAGTTTACGGTAGAATTTAAAAGCAATCGGGAAGTACCGCTCACTTTGCGGATAGTAGATATGATGGGCAAAAACCTCTATGAAACGCAAATTAAGCCTTCTGTGCTTACGCAATCGCTTGATTTTAATATTTCAGCTTGGCAAAAAGGCATTTATTTTGTACAAATCTATAATTTTCAACATAATTCGCTGCATAAGGTGATTGTGCAGTAAGGTAGCTCACGCAGATTTTCGCAGATTAGGGACGCAGATTCTCGCAGATAAAATTATTTGCGCAAATCTGCGTCTTTCATTTGCGCAAATCTGCGAGAAATCGAAATAAAGATTTTTTTACAATTCATAAATAAACCCTATCTTTGTCCGAAAGAGCATTCTTATCGTATATATAATGGCAAATCCACGCAAAAAATACTTACATGTCTGTATGACTCCTGCCCTGATTGACCAGTTCAATATAGAAGGGGCAATTGTGGTGGTGATTGATGTGCTGCGCGCAACGACTACTATGTGTGTAGCCTTTGATAATGAGGCAGATAGCATTATTCCTGTGGCAGATATTGAAGAATGTCGGAGCTACAAACGCAAAGGCTACCTTATTGCAGGCGAGCGGAAAGGCGAGAAAATTGAGGGTTTTGACTTTGGAAACTCTCCTTTTTCCTTCAAATCTCCTATCACCAAAAACGCAAAAATCGCTATGACGACCACAAATGGTACAAAAGCGATTCGTATGGCGGTAGAAAGAGGGGCGAAAGACATTGCAGTAGGTTCTTTTGCCAATATTGCGGTTTTGTGCAAATGGCTGCGCGAGCAAAATGAAGACATTTGCCTCCTCTGTTCGGGTTGGCAAGACCACCCAAATATTGAAGATACCATTTTTGCGGGGGCAGTTGCCAAAGAGTTAAAAGAGGATTTTTATTATTATCAAGATAGCGCACTCATGGCAGAAATGCTGTTTACCATTGCCAATTTGCGCAAAAAATACATGATGCGCAATTCTTCGCACTACAATCGCCTCATTCACCTCAACTTGCAAGAAGAAGTCAAGTATAGCCTTCGGAGAAATACGCACCCTGTTTTGCCGATTTTGATAGATGACGAGTTGCGGGATATGAGCAAAATGAAGGGAGATTTTCGGGAAAATAAGACAGAATTGCTGCGAATTAAGGATATTCAGAAAAAAATATTGCAAAATTGTGAGCTGTAAATCAGGTATTTTGCACAGAGTTGCGCAGAGGACACTTCAGCTATAGTTCGGCACTTCTGCCCTCAATTCTGTGCAGGAGAGCTACAGTAGAATTTAGGTGAAGGGGGAGGAAAAAAGGCTGAAACAGTTGTATCTGCAATTTCACGCAGATTAAGGTGAAAACCTAAAAAGAATAAAATCCTAATTTACCACTAAGGAATGGAAATAAAATAAGTTGATAATTTACCACTAAGGCACAAAGAAAACAAAGGAAGGCAAATATAGTTTAGATATCTTCTTTTACTTGATATCTTCGTGCTTCTTCGTGCCTTAGTGGTGAGAAAAATGTCAAGTTATTTACTTTTCATTCATAAGGGCGAAATATTTATAGAAAATTTGAAGAAACCCATTTCTCATAGTATCTTTGCACCCTAAAAACAAGTCATCTATGCTAAAAAAAGTGCGTAAATATGTCCTTATTATATTGCCTATCCTGCTCGTTGTGGGCGGTTTTGCGGCATACAAGGCATATAATTGGATATTTGAGCCAGGGATAAAGCTCCCTGATGGAACAAAAAACTACGAATTGATTATTCCTACAGGTTGGGATTATACAAAAGTGGGCGACAAATTGCTGAAAGAGGGCATCATTCGCGACCCACAGGCGTTTGATTGGGTGGCAAAACAGATGAAATACCCCGACCATGTGAAGTCTGGGCGCTATTTGATTACAGAAGGCATGTCGAATAAGGAGCTTGTGAGCAAATTGCGGGCAGGAAAGCAAGACCCTGTGGAATTTACTTTTACCAAATTTCGCATAAATACGGAAATCGCACAATATATTGAAACTAAATTTCAGATGGAAAACCCTGAAATGCTAACTTTGTTGAATGATGAGGCGTATCTGAAAACCTTTGGGCTTACGCCTCAAACAGCGATAGCTTTTTTTATTCCGAATACCTACGAAATCTATTGGGACGCAACGCCAAAAAAGCTTTTTGAGCGAATGAAAACGGAATATAATAAGTTTTGGAACGAAAAAAGAAATAAAAAACGGGAAAAATTGGGCTTGTCTCGGTTAGAAGTCGTAACCTTGGCTTCGATTGTAGAAGAAGAAACCAATAAAAATGACGAAAAACAACGGGTAGCGGGCGTATATTTCAACCGTTTGAAGAAAAATTGGAACCTCGAAGCTGACCCTACTTGCAAGTATGCGGCAGGGGATTTCACGTTGACGCGTATTCTCAAAGTGCATACCGAAATTGACAACCCTTATAATACGTACAAATATGCAGGACTTCCGCCGGGTCCGATTTGTACGCCTTCGATTCCTTCGATAGATGCGGTGTTAAATTTGGAGGAACATGAGTTTATGTTTTTTTGTGCAAAATCGGATTTTTCGGGCTATCATTCTTTTGCCAAAACGCTGGCAGAGCATAACCAAAATGCGCAGGAATATCATCGGGCTTTGGGGGAGTATTTGCGAAATAAAAAATGAATTTCAGAGAGGTTCAATAGATTGTAAAAGGGGACACACTGTTGAAAAGTGCGTCCCCTTAATATTATGCGTTCAAATTTTTAATGAATTTAAAAATATAATAGTCTTTTTTCTGTTCGATAGAGATAGTGTCCATGATAGACCGAATGAGAAAAACGCCCATTCCGCCGCGTTGATGGGATTTAATCCGTTCTTCGGTGCTTTTTGCTTCAAACGTATCTATGGGAAATGCCTTGCCTGTGTCCTTCAATTCTATGAAAACCTGCTCATTATTTCGGTACAAAGCGAGTTCTATGCAGGAACAGCCATCACAACTATGTTGGTGAATGATGGCATTTGCGCAAGCCTCATCTACGGCAAGCACGATTTGCTCCGAAACTTTGCCTACGACTTCCATTTCACGCAGATTGGAGCGCGTAAATTCCCGAATCTGCGGAAGGTTAGAAATGCTACAATATACTTTTAGACGTGCTTTCATGTTGTGAATAAATGAGCAGCTTCTGTTTGTGTATTTACAATCGGAACAAGCGTAGTAAGTCCTAATAAATCAAACACATCTCGTACTGTTTCGCGCATATCAGAAAAAACCAATTTTCCTTTAAGCTTCTGAATATCATCTAAATACGAAATAAAAACCCCCAATCCTGCACTCGATATATAGGTCAAATCGCTACAATCTATATGTATATTTACCCTGCCATCAGGAATCATATTGCCGATTTTTTCGTCCATATAAATAGACGAGCTGGCATCTAATTCGCCTATTGGTCGCAGGCTTGTATAAGCTGCATGTTGAGTCTCGACAATGGTCATAATTTTGTGAAAAATGGATAATATGAATTATTCGATATGCCAATATTTCATATAATAAATAAAAAACAACTAATATGCAGTCAAAACTTATTTTCTCCCCAAAATATAGGGATAAGTAGTTGATACGTAAGGGCGGAAATAAAGTTGCGTTATTGTAAAAAAAACAGTATCAAGTTTCAGGCGATTCCACGCAGATTTGCCCCTTTCAAAGGTGCGTCCCCCTACTTACTCACCGCCGCCCGCAAAAAATCATTCAAGGGCAGCAAAGCCTTGAACACCTTTGCCGCATATTCGGGGAAATCGGGCGAACAGACTTGCTCCTCTGTTACTTTGTGCGACACAAAAAAGCCTTTCATCGCCAACAAATCGGCTTGTGCGTGGTCTTTCGGATAGCCTTTTGGGGCAGATTTTAGCCTTTCGCCTTGCAAAACCCCATATTCTCGCACAAAATCCGCATTTTCGGTAATTTGACGCAACTCCTCTCCCGTAGCGTCTATATAATTTCTGATTTTTGCCAAATCTTCGGGCATAGGCATGTAGCAGCCTCCCGCTAAAAAGCAAGCATCAGGTTCAATATGAACGTAATAGCCCGGTGCGTCTCCTTTTCCTTCCGAAATAGAAGCCCCAAAATTGCTTTTGTAAGGAGCTTTATTTTTGGAAAAACGAATGTCTCTATTTATACGAAACATTGTTTTTTTGGGGTTAATGCCAATAATGCTCTCGTCAAAAAGGCTAACTTTCGCTATCATTTCTTCCGAAAAAGCCAAAAATGATTTGCGCAAAGCTTGATAACGGTCATTATTTGCATCAAACCAAGGTTTGTGATTGTTGTTTTTGAGTTCTATCAGAAATAGAAATAAGTCTTGTGTTATCATTGTGTAAATAGTTGAAAGTTGAGAGTTGGAAGTTGAGAGTTGAAAGTTAATATAAGTTTACTATAATATTGAAAATATAAGTTTACTAATAACTACGGAAATCTTTCCAGAATAGATTATCATTGCAGAATGCGTAGCGCATGCTTTAGCTTGCGTTGCACAGAAACGGCAAATTTTGAGATGCTCAGGCTAAAGCCTAAGCTACAGGTAACGCAAAATACAGTTAGATAATTCTTAACTCGAACTTATCTTTGCAAAGTAAATAAAAAGCCATTCATTTTGCAAAATAAATAAACCTCCTCTCCCCAAAAAAATATTTTTCCACATTTGCGTTTGCAAAGCAGATAAGCTATAACTTGCATAAAAATAGCGTACAATATGCTCACATCTACTTGCATTACAGACGGAATTCGGGTAAGCGTGTTTACTCGATATATAGAACAAAATACAGCTTTACAGGAAAAAAAATATGTATTTGCCTATCAAATAGAAATCACAAACGAATCACGTGATATCGTTCAATTGCTTTCAAGGGAATGGCATATTACGAATGCTTGGGCGGGTAGGCATGTTGTCAAAGGGGAAGGAGTCGTGGGAAGGCAGCCCATTATTTCGCCCGGAGAAAGCCATACTTATGTTAGTGGCACGCATTTCTCGACTCGTATTGGCAAAATGGAAGGCACTTTTTTGATGCGCCGTTTTTCGGATAATGCACTTTTTACGGTAAAAATCCCCGTATTTGTGATGGTTGTGCCATATAGTTTGAATTGATTTCTGCCATTTAGAAAATGGCAGCTACGGTTCGCAGACCAAAAAAACACCTCACCAAGGGAATTGGTGAGGCTCTCGACTTTGGGGAGGTAAGATAAAACGGGCGGGTTCAAGTTTGGTCTTTCACAAGACGGTACAAAGTAAATACCTTTTTTTGAATAAACCAAATTTTCCCGAAAAATTATTTTACACTCCTATATGCAAACATCAAACTGATGTTAGAAATTCTCTCATAATTGTTAAGCCTTGAATTGATGTAATTGTAAGAAGCTCTTATATGAAACCTTTTTGCCAAGCATACGCCCACATTGAGTCCCATAAAAGCAGTAGAATAGCTAAGTCCTGCGTCCCATTTTTTGTGTTGAAGTTGGAGATTTGCATCAAGTATATTCGGATAACACAAGCCATTTCTTGCTCTTTGCTGCAATAAAATATTAGGCTGTAAAGATAATTTTTGACTTAGCCTAAAACGATAGCCCGCCATAAATTGATAATAAGGTAGGTATTCAACCGAAGGAAAAGCTTTAGATTTTACGATGTCATTTGCAGCAATTCCTGCATAGAACTTCTGATTTGGCAGAGAAAAAAAGAGGCTTATACCCAGATTCGCAAAATAACCCATGTTATACCTGCTATTGTTATAGGATACAAAACGCCTCGAAAGTCCACTTTGCACCCCAAATGACAAAGTTGGGCTGTTGTCTTTGTGGGAGAGTTTTCGTTGATAGGCGTAAGACAGGTTATAGTCCCTCCTAAAAGTAATGTCTTCTGCCCACTTAAAGGTGTAGGCGTTGAACCCGATAGCACTGTGAAACTTGGAAAATCGTTTTTGCACATTCAAATCCAGCTGATTCGTGCCTGCCGCAATGCCTGTGTAAGTGTTATACTCCACATTCGTAGCCCATTCGCTACTCGTAGCCGCCGCCGCCGGATTGTAGCGATACAGGTTGTAAGAAAAAAATGGATTTTGTGCAATAAGTAGCTGCGAAAACAAGAGCAACAACAATACAGAGAAAAGTCTTTTTTGCATGATAAGTATGTATTAAGGGATAGAAAATAAATAACATAACAATTTCATTTTGGGAATTTCTTAGTGCCGTAGGCACGAAATATTTATAGCCCCCCATAATCCCCCCCCATTTATTGCGTTTCTCGTGCAAACGCTAAAAAAAAGAGGGAGGGGT
>JAYUZN010000667.1:0-2698 GCA_043751755.1 Bacteroidota bacterium
TGCTTAAAAAATAGGACATGTATTTCTCACTTCTTTACAAAGTCTTTCGACTTTTTTTTTAACTTACAAATATGATTTTTTGTGTACGGCTATAAAATGGAATTTTTCATATTTTCTCTATTTAAGCACAAATGGAAAATAATCTAAACATATATTTTCGATATATCTTATTGATTATGATAAACTTATATCAACTCTCAACTTATAACTTTCAACTACTTATTATTTTTGTGTTCCTTCGGGAACTAATTTCCCCTTCAAAAACCTTGCTGTATGCGACTCCTCCACCCCAATCAATCCTTCGGGCAAGCCTTGATACAGCAATTTTCCCCCATTTTTGCCCCCTTCGGGACCCAAATCTATCAACCAATCCGCACATTTAATAACGTCTAAGTTATGTTCTATAATGAGAACCGTATTTCCTTTTTCGATTAATTGATTGATAGCAAAGAGCAATTTTTTGATGTCGTCAAAATGCAAGCCCGTAGTAGGCTCGTCAAAAATATAAAAAGTGCCTGTAGCATTGCGTTGAGTGAGGAAAAACGCCAATTTCATGCGTTGCGCCTCGCCGCCCGAAAAGGTGTCCGTACTTTGTCCCATACGCAAATAGCCCAAACCTACTTTGTTCAATACCACTAATTTATCATAAATTTTGGGAATATCTGCGAAAAAAGGCAAAGCTTCAGAAATGGTCATGTCCAAAATCTCATAAATATTTTTGCCTTTATAAGCAACTTCCAAGACGCTTTTTTTAAATCTTTTGCCATTACATGCCTCACATAACAATTCAACATCTGGCAAAAACTGCATTTCTACCACGATTTTCCCATCACCTTTACACTCCTCACATCTGCCTCCTTCCACATTGAAAGAAAAACTCCCTGCCGCAAGCCCCTTAATTTGCGCCATACGTTGAGACGCAAAAAGCTCCCGAATCGTATCATACGCCTTGATATATGTAATGGGATTTGAGCGAGAAGAACGCGAAACGGGACTTTGGTCCACCATTTCCACAAAAGAAATGAGTTTCAAATCGCCCGAAAGAGTCGCCATTTCCCCCGATTTTTCCGCAGGTTGCCCCAAATGTTTGCGCAAAGCATGATAAAAAACCTGCTGAATCAAAGTCGTTTTGCCCGAACCACTCACCCCCGTAACCACTGTTATCATATTCAAAGGAATATCTATGCTAACATTCTGCAAATTATGAAGGCGGGCATTTTCCAAGCGAATAAAAGTGCGTTTTTGTCGGCGTATTTTCGGCACTTCAATCTCCTGTTTTCCTGATAAATACTGCCCTGTAAGGCTTTTTTCATCAGTCAAAATCTCGGCATAATTGCCACTAAATACCAATTCTCCCCCCAATTCTCCCGCATATACGCCAATGTCTATGAGTTGGTCAGCGTGCTGCATCACACTTTCGTCATGCTCCACAATAATGACCGTATTTCCTTGATTTCTAAGCGATTCCAAAATGGTTATGAGCTTTGCTGTATCGCGTGGGTGCAAGCCTATACTGGGCTCGTCCAAAATATACATAGCTCCCACAAGCCCACTTCCGAGCGAAGTAGCCAGCCGAATCCTTTGCATTTCGCCCCCAGAAAGGGTATTTACTTTTCGGCTCAAAGTCAAATAGTCCACCCCTACCCTATTCAAATAATCAATTCTGGTATTTATTTCGTTAAAAATGCGCTTCCCAATCTGCAAATCGTAGGCAGAAAGTTTCAAGTTTTTGAAAATCGGCTGCATATCTTTTAACTCCATAGAAAGGAAATCTGCGATACAATAGCCATCAATTTTGACATAATTGGCATCTTTGCGAATACGGCTGCCTTTGCAATCTGGACAAGTCGTATAGCCCCGATAACGGGCAGTCATTACCCGATATTGGATTTTGTGATGCTGCGTTTCTACAAAAGTAAAAAAAGGGTAAATGCCTGTAAAGTCCTTATTTCCAGCCCATAACAAGTTTTTTTCTGCCTCAGAAAGGGCATAATAAGACCTATGAATGGGAAAATCGTATTTATCCGCCACCTTCAAAAAAGCTTTTTGATACTCACTCATCACTTCCCCTTTCCAACAAGCAATCGCCCCTTCATAGACGGATTTTTCCTTGTCTGGCACTACCAAATCCTCGTCTATGCCCATCACTCGCCCAAAGCCTTCACAAGCAGAACAAGCTCCATACGGATTGTTAAAACTGAATAAATTGGGGGTAGGACGTTCAAAAACAATGCCATCAGCCTCAAATTCCTCCGAAAACTGCACAAGCGATTCTTTGTTATATTGCACAAAACAGCGAGAATGTCCTTCTTGATACGCCGTTTGTATAGAATCTGCAATTCTGCCCCTCACATTTCTCAAATCTTCCTGCGAAACGAGAAAACGGTCTATGAGAAGGAAAAAATCTTGTTTTTCTTGCTTTTTGTCGCCGCCGTTTGTGTCCTCACAAACGGCACTTTTCTCCTCACAAACGGCAAGTTCGTCTTCAATTTCCAAAATCTCCCCATTTTCCCAAACCCTTGTAAAGCCCTTTTGCAACGCCAAAGACAATTCTGCTGCATAGCCCTTGCCTCTTACCGTTACTTTTGCCAAAATATTCACCTTTGTATCTACAGGTTTATCCAAAATAGCATCTGTTATATCTGAAATACTATCAGAAGTTACCAATTTTCCCGAAATCGGAGAATAGGTTTTGCCC
>JAYUZN010000668.1:0-3409 GCA_043751755.1 Bacteroidota bacterium
AAAACGGAGGCGAGGTTGTTCACTAAGGCTTTTTTAGCGAATCGTTTGCCTTTCTCGGCAAACGATTCGCTTTTTATTTGTTTTATTTTCAACAATTTACTATTTTTGCAAACAATATGGAAAAGAAAAATTCGCAATTTAGACTTGCTGATAAATTGGGCTATGAAAGCCCTTTTGATAACTCACCCTTTCGCAAGGACTGGGCGGAGAAACGGGAGCGGGAGAAGGAAGTCAATAAATTGCGGGAGAAGGAAGTCAATAAATTATTGAAAACGCAAGAGAAACAAAAAGAATTCCTTTCAAATGTTAAATTAGAAACTGCGTATCAATTTCTGAGTAAGGTGGGTACTACATATGTGCATAAAACGGGGGACGATAGTACATTTACTAAACTTAATGGCTTCCTCATGTACGAAATAGCCCTATATTTTTACATGACAAATGCCACTTATATTGATAATCAAAAATATATGAGTTTGCCTGCTATTGGAATGGAAGAAATAAGTAGTCCCGACATAGGAATGCGTGTTCTCCCTTACGACTTAGCGAAGTATAACGTTGAAAGGAAACTAAAATATGAACAAGAAAGAAAAGAATTTACGCTGATAGCTGCCGAAATAAAAATAGCTTTAGAATTGGCTCTAAATGGCGAATATCCTTTTGCTAATGCCGTTGATAATTTGCACGAAATTGATGCGAGTACGAGTACACCCTACAAAGAATATTATGTAGTGATAGATGGTAAAAAATGGGCAGTAGATGAGAAGGAGAAAGCCTTGTACCATTTTGAGGTTTTACACAAGGAAATTATTAATACGCAAAAGTTAGAAGTAGATGAAGACCCATACGGAAAAGGACGTACAGAAAAGATAGTGGAGATGCAAATATCTACTAATGTTCAAGATATTGCGGTGTTGTCTTTCATTGATGGACAGGAAAAAGAAGGAGCGAAAGGGGGGGCTACCAATACAACTGTTTTTAAGGGTGGACCTATTACTGTGGGTTTATACGAAAATGGTGCACAAAGAACCTACCAAAGTATTGCACGTACAGCGGCTCATGAACTAGTGCATTTAGGAGGTTTGGACCATATTTGGCTGGCTATGGGCGGTGGTCAAAAAGAAAACCCATTAGCTGATATGTGGGCAAAGAGAAATTCCTATCCTTATTTTTTTACAGACAACCTAATAAATAATTTGATGAATACTGGGGATGTAGAAAAGATTGATATGGGGTATGTGCCTTGGGTGCCTGGTTTATTCCTCTTTAACCTCCAAAGGCGTTATGTTGTCCAAAAACTACCAAGAATATAGCTTATGCGCTTTATTGTTTTTTTTATTTTATTGCAAGGATTTTGTTATGGACAATTTTCGTTGACACAGGAGTGTCAGAAATATATTACCATAACTGATATAGAGTTCATGAAAAAGCCAGAAAATGGCTTGGAAAGCCTGCCCGATACCATTAAACAGATATGGCGAAAATTACCAAGGGAGGGGGGGGGGCATAAAAGGCTATTGGATAGTATTTTTCAGGATATTCTGGCTTGGCAAAGGTTAGAAGAAAAAGTGCCAATTCCAATGTATCCCCAAGAATCTTTTAGACATCCCTATGATTTTTACTTCAACAATGTATATGTAAAATCGTTAAGGGGATATCTTCAGCTTGAATCAGATTGGGTATCAGTAGATACAAGTGTATTTTTAACCTCAAGAGAAAAATTATTTTTGTACGAGGACCGTTATATGTATTTTCAATCTAAATATTGGGATGAGAAATTTAAACTAACTATTTTGGATATGACTACTTGTGAATGTGCAGAAGCCGTCTTAGAGAGTAACCACCACAAAATATATCTATTATATCATGATGAATGGAAAGTCCGTTATGAAGACTATTATCAATTATTGAAAAAATAAAAGCCGAGAACATAAGCATTGCCGAAAATGCCACCCAGCCGAAGCACAAATCCCAACGCTCGGCGGCAAATCGGCAACGCAAATCGTTGGTGGCTACTCTAATGAATGATAAACCAAATGTATAAATAAAAAATTGCTACTGAAATAAAAATGCTGTTGAAGGAAAAACGCTGAAAAGAGAAAAAAGAGAAAAAAGAGAAAATAAAACAAAAAAAGCAGAAATAATTTGTTTAATCGAAACAAATATGCTATATTTGCACTTTGAGCAACAGTGTATCATAATTAACGCCCTGTTTAACAAAAAATAAATCACTGATTATCAAATATGTATAAAAAAATTCAGTTAGAGTTAATAGTTAGAACATGAATAATGTTAAATTTGAAATATTTTACCACTAATTTATTATGTAAAATGAAATAATTCTCATATATAATTATAATTTTACTAAGGAAAGGGTTCGCATCATATATATAACCATTAATTTTTATTATTAATTTATTATGAATTGTTTTAATTTCAATCAATTATCTCTCTCAAAATATTGGGGGATGATTTTATGCTTATTTATTCTGTTTAATAGTTGTAAACAGGAAAAGCAAACCTATTGTGCAACTCCTACTGGGGAAACAAAAGCCTCAATAGATATAGGAGCCAATCGACTAAATGTTCAAACTACTGTTTGGACAGATTACACGCGTGAGCCTTTTGGCGTTATAACTGGTAGTATAAGTGATGACGAAATGTCGCAATTATGTAATAGTCTCGGTTTTTTGACTGATAAATCCCAAAAAAACCAATCAATCGTATTATACTTGGGAAGTCAATTAAGAAAAGATTTTAGCATTATTAATTCTTCCGAAATCAAGGGAGCGAGCTTATACTATTTCGATTCTGAAAAGCTTTACCATAAGCTTTTTATCAAAAGTACAGCAGACAACTTTATCAATATGAAGGAATTGAATGCATACACTTATACCGTCGAAACAGGTAACTTAAACACAATTTTGACTAATGTTTTGCCAAACTATGGCTATCAAGCATATATAATATTGAAAAATAATACTGCTTCTAGTCAAAAGGTAACAATTAGAATAGACCAGTTATCGCCATTAATAGAGAAATATAAAAAAGAAATCCTTAAGGTGTCAGTTCCTAATCCTCCTAAGTGTCCATTTCCTTGCGTCAACACAGTAGTGGGGAAATGCGAATATGATGACTGGGGAAATCAATTAGATTGCCATGAAAATTGTGGGAGTAGGATAGCACATGGGCTTGCAGAAGTACCAAATGAAAATACAGAAGAAAACTTTAATCTACACTATAGATTTAGAGATGAGTTTCTTACTAATTCTAACTTTGGTCGTAAGTATATTAACTACTATAACGAGTTCAGTTCGGACGCTGTTAATACAATCGATGTGAGTATGGCATTAGATATGATTGATTTGCTTAATCTGTGTAAACCCTCTATCGAAAAGGTACTTGAACC
>JAYUZN010000669.1:0-2198 GCA_043751755.1 Bacteroidota bacterium
TCCTCGAAGCGGACGCTTCAAGAAAGGAGGTACAAGCGGACGCTTGCACCAGCAATACAACCAATATCTTAACCATGTTTATTTAGTCGGTACTACTTAACCGCAGATATAAGCAGATAACGCAGATAAAATACACTACATCTGCGAAATCTGCTTTCATCTGCGAAAATCTGCGTGAAATTACCTGAAATCATTTTCCTCCTTTCCCTCCGCCCCCGTCATCATTAGAAACCCCTTTTTTCCGAGAAACCTCATCTTCCAATTTCCCAAAATTGTAGTCCAAAGAAACGCTTATCTTGCGCCCTGCAACAGAATAACTGCCACTATTTTCAAAATTTGGGTCTTTTTGGTAAGAAGAAAAAGTGAGTTTATTCGAAGCAAAATTTTCTAAGCCTAAAGAAACCTCCCATTTATCTTCCACAATTTTGTAATTACAGCCCAATTCATAGCCATAATAGCCCGAATTTTTGCCCTGCAAAGTGATTTCTCCTGTATAAAAATGCCCCCAAAAATAGGTCTCAAAACCTTTGCCCAAGTCGTAAGAAGTATTTGCATAGCCGCTCCCATAAATGCCCGTTTTCCGATAAGCAAGCCCATTAAATTCGCTCAATAACAAGACATGGCTCATTCTGCCATTTAGATAATACTCCCATTTTTTGGTAAAATGCCCCGAAAGGAAGCCGTCTAAACCTGTAGAAAAACCTTTGCCTATATTGTAATTAGAGGTCGTAGAAACCCTACTTTGCGCATCAAAAGTGGTAATGCTACTTACACGTCCCGAAGTATAAGTTTCTGATACAGAAATGTTTAGGTTCATTTTTTCGCCAAAAGTGCTATATCCAAATGACAATACGTGCGCCAAAGCAGCCTTGAGATTTGGGTTTCCACTATAAATAAATTGCGGATTGCTGATGTTTTTGTAAGGATTGAGCAGCCAAATTCCAGGGCGTTGAATCCTTTTGGTATAAGCCCATTTTAGCGTATGTTTTTCTTTTATTTTGTAGGAAATGGTGAGCGTAGGAATGAAATTCAGATAATTTTGGGTAACTTTAGTATTTGTAGAAAGAAAATCTGCGTCATTCATCGTCCTTTCAAGCCTTGCACCCGGCTTGAAAAACAGGTTTTTTACCTTAAAACTATATTCTGTATAAGCAGAAAATACGCCTTGATTGTAGCGAAATCCATTGCTAAGTGCCTCATTTCTAAGATATTGCCCAGAAGTAGAATCCAACATATTTATACTATAATCAGAAGACATCGCCCGTAAAATCACTTTTGCGCCTACATACAACTTTTGTTTTTTGGCAAAAGGCTGTACAAAATCTGTGTTAAAAGTAGTTTCATTGCTTTGATTTGTATTATTATTTTTGGAAAAAATATCCGAACCGGGCGTATTATAGTTCTCATTTTGACTTTTGGAAATGCCGGGATTTACTTCTTGATGCAAAGAAATGCTTAATTCTTGTTCAGGAACTTTGTATTTTTGAATGTAATCCAAGCCTATTTCGTAGTTTTTATAGACATTTTGATAGGTATAGATATAATTTCTGTCCAGTAAAATAGCTTCATTTCCGCCTATAGTTTGAAAAAGCCCTTTAGATTGAGACCTCCCGCCGCCGCCATACATTGTGCCATACATGCTGATAGAAGTCAGAGAATCAATGTCATACGCAATTTCTACATTGCTATAAAGCCAGCTATTCTTATCCGTAGAAGTGCCATTGCTCACCTGCCGAAACGGATATTGCGTAGAAAGACTTTGTGTGTTAGCCGTAGAAAAACCCTTACTTCCATTTTTATTATAACCTGCCCAAGACGAAAAACCCCATTTCCCCACTTTTGCACTCAAATTCGCCCCTACGCCATATTGATACCCATATTTCCCATAGCCTCCATTCGTATAAATGCCGCCCTTATAGCCATTTACCTCCTTGTGCGTGATAATATTGATGATTCCGCCCACGCCTTCTGCATCATATTTCGCACCCGGACTCGTGATAACCTCCACTTTTTTGATGCTTGCCGCAGGAAAAGCCTTGAGTGCGTCCGAAGGATTTTTTGCCATAATGCCCGTACTTTTGCCATTTAGCTGTATTTTGAAGTTCGTTTCCCCTTTGAGATAAATATTATCTTTGCCATCTACGGACACAAAAGGCGTTTTTTTAAGCACATCTAAGGCATTTCCCTTTTTCGCATTT
>JAYUZN010000670.1:0-4285 GCA_043751755.1 Bacteroidota bacterium
CGGAGATAACAGTACCAGAAGGGTATAAACCCAAAAATGCTTGGATAGATGCACAACCTTTTAGGGCTGATGCAACAGATAACAGAGGGCATATAACTGTTACCATTGGAAACAGCGGACATTATATTAATGATTTCGGACCTTATTCTTCTCCGATTGAATTGAGGAACTACAAAGAAGGGGAACCCCTTTATGTGAATGTCATCGGACATTGCAATGCTTATACTGTAGGCTTAGCGATTGAACTTGACCGTATGCCCAGCCACCTTGCTGCATGGCAGATGAAAGTTTACAACCAAATTATTGCCACTTACGAACAGAAAAAAGCGCAATACGAAATGGCGATAAAAGCCGCAAAAACACGTGGAGGCATAGAAATAAAAGGCACAAACCCTGACATGAATCGTGAAATTGAGCGCACAGAACTCAAAAAATGGTGTATGATGCACTTATTTCCTGTAGGCTCTGTACCAGGACACCCTTACGACCCTGAATTTTCCTCATGGGCTATGCAAATGTGGTCCAACCTAACTCCTTTCTTTTTTTCGCAAGAAGCTACAAATGATGGGCAAAGAGTAGGTTTTGCAGAAGGCATGTTTGAATGGGAGAATATGATATACCAATTTTTCCCTTATTACTGGTCTCCAGAGCATTATTGGAAAGAAATATACACCTATCAAGACACAGACCCTTTGTTTCAAAAGTTTATGCAAGCGGGATATGCACGCGTGCTTGTACCTGTAAAGCCCGGCTATGAGCCAAAAGTAGCCACTTTTTTTGCTACAGGCATCATTCCACAAAGTTCGAGCCTTATCTATGACGAAGAAACCTTAGCGGCTTTAATCGCAGATATGCAAGACATTCCCGACCCAAATGACCCGGATAACATTGAGCATTTTACGTGGGAAGTCAAAATTCCTACCTCACTTGTTATCTTGCAAACAGGGGCAGGTTGTGTAGGAGATGAGGGTTTGCCCTGCTATTGCGACCAAGTTTTTACAGATACGCCGCCCCCGCCCAAGCCTTTTCATGAACATGTTTTGGTAGAGGCTCCTCAGAATGGCAATACGCCACCCGATAATCACACACCCACCGAATAACAAGCATTTTTGGGGTAAAGATAAGGATTTATGCCTATCTTTACCCCTTCATAACCTTCCAAAAAAATGCAACAAGCCTATCTATACAAAACCATTTCGCCTACGCAAATAAGCGGATTGGCAGATGCCATACTCTCAAGGGTCTTTGGCTTTGAACAAGTGCCAGAAATGGTTACGCTTACCGCAAATCAGCAAGGGCATTTTCATTTCAAAGCGCAACTGATGTATGAGGACACGATTCCGTTTCCACAAAAGCGCAGTACAGCCGACAAAGAAGCCGAAAAGCAAAAAGTACGTGAAATTGCGACCACTTTTTTCAAAAAGACAAACGAAATCGTAAAGGCAAACAAGCAGCCGAAGGTAGAGAATCAGGATTATCGCCCGATGTTTCAGGATAGAAACGTGGACAGAGGCGCATTTCCTTCGGATTTTCCCGATTTGTTTCCGCTACAATACTTGCAATGGCAAAGTACAGAACCTATTTTTCATGCCGAATATCCCAAAAATATCCACTACTACGAAGTGCGTTTTCGGGTGGAACTCCCTTGTATCGTGGAAAATAAGGGGCTTTTGCTCGAAAAACCTGAAGCAGCAACCGTAGAAAACCCTACAGCTCGTCTAAGCAGCGGTTCCCCCGAAAACCATAGCCCACAAGTTCAAAAGGTAGTAGATACTTTTATGGGAAATGCCGCAAAAACACCTCCAAAAACGGCTACTGTCCAAAATGAATATGTGGTTTTGCATATAAACCCTGACGACAAACGCTATGAAATCATGGGCGTAGAAAGCCATTTTGTGCAGATAGTAGGACAGGAAAGTGTGGAATTGCTGGAGATAGCAGGGGAAAATACAGGGCTGTATTTCTTGCAAGAGGCGAATATGAAGCTGCTGTATTGGACAGCGGAGGGGAAGGTTGCGGCGACTAAGGTAAAAGGGGAGGATTCTGTTTATATAGGAAAAGAGATGTTAGAATATAGTCAAGGGATCACCATAAAATTTGATATGTTGTATATAGTTCAAGAATTTGCACATGAAATCAATAAAAGCAATCCTGAAAAACCTACTACGAAAGAAGCTATTGCTATTATGCAGGATTTTAGTCAACAATATCCCTATTTTGAAAAAATAGAGCAGAATTACATTAATCCCTTTATTGAGCGTTTAAGAAACACATTCGGTGTGAAAGAATTGAGCATTGTTCCAGCACAAAGGGCAAAGCGAGGGGATAAAGTGTATTGGGCTCCTGGCGGAGTTGATATGATGAGTAAAACTTTTCCGTCTAATGTTTATTGTAGAATATCTATTGAAGATGCTATTACCTCAGAAAAAGTAAAAATATTTTCTCAAGAAAATATTTTTACTACTACTAATTATACTTTTTGGAATGCGATAAAAAAGGGCGTAAACCTATGGCACAAAGGCTTTTATAGATTTAAACTTAATGGAGATAAGGGCTATCGTGCCGAAGAAGATATAGCCGTAACGGAGAAAGATAAAACGGGTACTATTTATAATGACTCGTTTGAAATCTACGGTCAGCCCGACCATTTTATCAACCTAAATAGTTTGATAGGGGTCAAAAGCAATGGAGATTATTATGTGCATAGTACTCAATTCTCATTTGTTATAAATCACGTATTTGCAGAGCATTTGAATGGCAAAGACAAGGGATTAGACACAGGCAAGGCACATTTAGCCATTTTATACCATGACATCTTTTTTTATTTTTCGTTGATAAATCTTAAAGAAGAAGGGCAAGATGCTTTGCCTAAGGACATTCGATTAGCGAAAGAGCAAGAACAAAGGAAGAAAAAACAAGATATATTTAACCTTCTTTGGACACAAATCACTAACTTAGGAAACCCGTATGATAATACCGATGGGAAAGCTATTGTTCAGGGAAGTGAAGATAACAGCACTGAAACAAAGGGAATGGGGGCTGATTTATTGACAAGTAACTCCATAGAAACTTCCTTCTTAAAAATAAAAAGAGAGTGGAGTAAAACAAATGAGCCATCACAACTGCAAGAATGGAAAATTACCCGTATTTGCGTTCTCAATATGCACCTTAAAACGAGTAATGATGATAGTCAATATGAAGGGGGGTGTTATGACATTTAATCATAAGCTCATTTTCTTCGTAATTTTAGGAATTCTCTCCAATCTTCATACGTATTCTCAATATAAAAATGTTCTTTGTTATGCATACGAGTGGAATCGAGAATATTATGGCATAAATTACAGAACAAGCAATTGTGAGACATGGAGTTGTTCAGCTACAGACATGCCTAAATCCGTATTTAGCGTTAATGATTACAGCTCTAACACAGCAAGAGCTATGTTTGGGTACAACATGGAAAGAACACCTAATACAGTAAAGGGCTACTGTGGGTCTTGTGACGGAAATGTAGAGGCAGGCTTTGGAAAACGCTATAAGTCTTGTTTATCTTTTGTTACACACAATTTTCAATGCGAAGATATGATACCTTTTGACTGTAGAAATAATGGGGTTATTCGCGAACCTGTCTATAATTATTGGTACCATGCTTATGTTGCTTGTAAAGGGTTTTATTATTTGGATTCAGCACACTATTATAAAGTATATCAGTTTGAATACTACGCAGAAGCCGCCCTCAATCCCAAAAAGAAAGAAAGATTATTGGATTTAGATTTTTGCCCCAAAATAGGTACAATTAGCCATAAAGCCTATCGCAGCAGGATAGATAAAATCCCATCTTTTTTCAAAAAAGTGCAGTTAAGTTTTGGACAGCCACGAATAGTCTATGATTTATACCTTTCAAGTATCAATACAATCCCTCTTTCTCAAATTATACAAAAAGACACTTGCCTCACGCCTTTTTGTGATATAGATAAAGAGGGCTGCGATTAGTATTATATAATCATTTTTCATTTTCAACACACACAAACTCATGACCAACACATCCAGTTGGGCGGGACTTCTGGGCTGTGTGATGGGCTTGTGCGTAGTCCCGCCCAACTCAAGCCCAAAAAAGTATTTTTTGTGCGCATAGCATTTGCATAAAGTTTGGTTGTTTTTTGTGTTGAAAGACAAAAATAGGCATAGAAAGCCGCATTTGCAAGTTTTTTTGCTTGAAAAACAGCTTGCTTTTGCCTCGAATCGGCAGGGACTACGCTCTATGCCCAGACACAAGCCCGAAGTCCCT
>JAYUZN010000671.1:0-7806 GCA_043751755.1 Bacteroidota bacterium
TTATAGAAACAAATCATCAATATTTGTTTTCTTTGCGGCGTTTCAATTATAAAGGAGACAGCACAGAATTTAATAACCTTCGTTTTAGTCAATCTGATGTTTTTTTGCATCAGCAAGCCACTTATAAAGGCAAAAAATGGGAGGCTTTATTTGCTTATACCTACGAATTTGGGCAAAGAAGGTACAATGTTGAAAATAATATACGGCTACAAAGCATTGAATATGAGAAGTTAAGGCAGAAAGAAAGCCAAAAAGACTTTACCAGAAATGTCCAAGTTTTTGCCCTAAATACGAATTTTCATATTGCAAACAAACATAACATTTCGCTTACCGCTAACAATCGCTATGTGCAGTATGACACGCCGAGTAGCAGCAACTTTGATGACCATGATGAGTTGAATTATGGGCTTGCTTCGCAATGGGAATCGAATTGGAAACCTACGTTTTATACCCGCTACAAATTGGAGGGGAATCGCAGGCAATATGCTTTTTTGTTTAAAGAAAAAAGTCAAGATAACTATTCGCAATACGTGTTGCGAGCAGAATTTGCGTATAAATGGCAATTTTCTCCAAAATGGCAGGTACAAGGCGAGCAATTTGTGTATGTAACCTACAATGTTAAAGACTTTAGAGACATTAATTTTACAGACCGTTCTACCCGAAATTTGGAAACTCGCCTCAATTTACGCTATTTTCCCACAGAAAAAAGGCAGCATTTCTTTTCTTTGTATCGAAAAGAAACACATCTTTCCTATCTCGATTGGCAGAAATTTTCGGAAACGACTTTAGATACGACTTATACCTTTATTTTGGAGCAAAAAAACACGTTTCGTTTATTTCAACAATCCGAAAAAGGCAGTCTTTGGTTTGATGCAGGATATAAACATTTTTATTTGTATCGTTATCAAAATACGGCAATGTACGATTTAAGAAATACTTTTCGCCCCATTAATTTACATATTTTGAATTTTCAAACGGGTCCTGTAACGGGTATTAGGTGGCTTGGTAAAAAACGAAATTCTTATGATTGTACGCTTTGGTGGCAATATCAACAGCAATATTATCATTATCAGCTTATTCCGCAATTCACTACTTTTCAATCGAATTATAAAGAAGTTGATTTACAGAAAATAACAAGGCATTTTCGACCTTTTATGGACGTGAAAGTGGATTTGTTTTTTTGATTATTTCACGCAGATGCTCGCAGATGATAGCGGATAACGCAGATAAAATACAAATATATGCCCTGTTTTATCTGCGAAATCTGCCTAAATCTGCGGACATCTGCGCGAACTAACTACTTTTTCTAATTTTTATTTTTCCAATCATTTTCCCATTCCAACATAACACATACACGCCTTTTTTCCAAGCAAGCGTAGAAAGTTTCATTTCCTCTTCGATTTTGTTTGCTTCTAAGAGTACTTTTCCATTTGTGGTCAAAATAGAAATATGCCCTTTTTCGGGGATTTCGCTAAAATAAATGGCTATTTCATGGATTTTTGGGGTAAAAAAGAAGCTAATATTTCGCTCCGAAAAGTCTGTTTCTGCCTTATTAGGTTTAGGCAAATGAACTTTATACAAATTTCCCCCAACTTTCAAGGCAGAAAAATACTCATCTGAAATATATAACATGGAATCATTGGCAAAACAGACTCCTTCTTTTTGGCTAAAATCGCTCAAAGGAAAAATCTGAACTTCTCCCTGTAAGAAATTTGTGCCTGAAAAATGAGAAAACAAGGCAATTTTATCGCTCGAAAGCAGCACTAATTGATTGTGCGCTACATTCATGCCCGCAGAAGTTACCCAAAAACTGAACATATTTGCCGTTCCCATCAAAAAACTATCCCGAATCTGCGCAAGTTGCTGTCCTGTATCTACAGGCAATACAAAATGCTGCGTATAACCATTGAAAGGGCTTGTTTCGTTTTTGGAAAAAAGGTGCAAAGAGTCATTACACCATACAAACGCCTCCACATTGAAGTTTTTTTGCTTAGATTTTGGCGGAAAAAGGCTTTGATTGCTATACGAAAAACGGATAATTTCAGCTGTTATAGTATCATTTTTAGTTGAATCTGGGTTCTGAATTTTATATATTTTCAAGTCCTGACGTATATTTTCATTGTTTCCAAAGTCGCCAATATACACATTTCCCATGTTATCTGTTGTAATATCTTCCCAATCTGTATTTGTGGCATTTTTTATCACGATTTTCCGCAAAATATTCCCTAAAGTATCCATTTTGTAGAGCTTATTTTTGCCCCCACTATCCGTATGTGTCCAAATCGTTTTGCCCTTATCTGCCGAAAAAATGCCCGAAGTTTCGCGCAGGCTTTTGGGAAAAGGGCAAATCGTTTGCAAAGGAAGGATTTGTGCAAATAGGGAAAGAGGGAGAAATGCGGAGAAAAATAGTAGGATTTTATTCATTAAAAACTGTTTTTATTTTTTGACAAAAAGAGATATATGCATTCATTTTTCTTACCACTAAGGCACGAAGAATCACTAAGCAAATATGGTAAAAGAAGATATCTAAGCCACACTTTTTGTTCCTTAGTTTCCTTCGTGCCTTAGTGGTAAATAATCATTTTCTTCTTTTTGTGTTCCTAAGTCAGTAATTTTTAACTTCTAACAATATACCTACTATTCAAATACTTCGCCCAATCCAAAAAACGCTGCTCTTTCGTCGCTTTTCGCAAAGCAGAAAGGAAATTTTCGTAAGTCAAATGAATGAATTTAGTCGGCTGTTGCGGCTTCAAAAAGCCGCTATATTCTGCCGCAACTTCTCCAAGATGCAGGTTTCCTTTCGGGTACATCAATATCAAAGTCGCATATTTGAAAGGAGATTTTGTTTTTTGCAAAATCGCTTCGCCCAGCAACTGCCTTTGCCAAATCTCCCTAAATTTATCTTGCGAAAGTTGGGCAATATGTTCAGGTTTGTAAAAATGTGTTTTTTCAGTTACTTGATAATAAACAGATTGTGGATTTTTGAGTGCCAAATCCTCCTCCGAATTGACTGCTACAGGATAGGTATTTTCCGTATATTTGAGCGAAATCCCAATAACTCCCTTTGCCTTATCTTTGTGCGTATATTCTATATAGACATCAAAATAAGTCTCATCATTGAGAAATTTTTTGGCAGGTTTTGGCGAATATTCTATTTTAAGATTGTCTATGCTTTGAATTTTATTCTTAAACAATTCATTGAAAAAATTTTTGGCTAACTCGGGATTATTTTTCAAAGGAATGAAAAAATTAAACGGAATATGTTCGCTACGTAACATATTAGTATACAGCGACTTATGGAACTTTGCATGAAGCTTTACTGCATCAAAAATGCCTAAGCTTTTGAAGAAATTCGCACCTTTTTCTGCATCTTCTTGCATAAGGTGATTTTCGTGTTTATCCGAAGGAAGCATCAGGTTTTCCTCCCTGAATTTGCTTTGATGAGCAGCCGCAGCAGCCTTAAAACTAAGGTCGATTTTGTTGCTATACGGCTTTTTGATTTCGTGTGGCATATTTTAGCTAAAAAATGAAGGCTCAAAGGTACTAATAAAATAGGAGGTTTCAGCAAATTACTTGCATTTACGCAAAAATACAAGTTTGCCCGTATTAAATTAGCTAAAATTCTAAAAATATTATCTTAATTATTTGGATATGTATATTTTTCGCCTTACTTTTGAGCCAAAATTTACTCAATAACGAATAACTATGGAAATAGACCATCTGACAGGAATGATAATTGGCTGCGCTTATAAGGTTTATAACACATTAGGTTCGGGCTTTTTAGAAAAAGTGTACGAAAATGCTATGGCACTTGAACTCTCGAAGCAGGGAATATGGTTTGAGCAGCAATATCCTATTACTGTATTTTATGACGAAGTTTGTATCGGCAACTTTATCGCAGATTTGATGATAGAAAATAGGTTGATTGTTGAACTCAAAGCAAATGAAAATACGCTTCCTGTTCATGAAGTGCAGCTTGTTAATTACTTGACTGCTACGGGAATAGATAACGGGCTGCTGATTAATTTTAGCAGTGCGAAAGTCGAGGTAAAGCGGAAGTTTCGGGTTTATCGGAAGACATGATTTATTTTTGGCGAGGCTTGTTTTTGACAAGATTTATTTTGACAAGATTTACAAGATAAACAAGATTTGGGCTTAACCGCCTTTATCTTGAAAATCTTGAAAATCTTGTCTTTTTTGTTATCTTGAAAATCTTGTTATCTTGTCTTCTTTAGCATCAAAGCCTCAATTTCCTCCACTTCAATCGGAATATTTCCCATCAAATCTAAAGGCTCACCTTCTGTAATCAAAATATCATTTTCAATCCGAATCCCCATATTTTCCTCCAAAATATAAATACCCGGCTCACAAGTAAACACCATTCCTGCCTTAAAAGGCTTGTAGCGATTGCCGACATCATGCGTATCAAGTCCCAAAAAGTGCGAAGTTCCGTGCATAAAATATTTTTTGTAGGCGGGCCAAGCAGGGTCTTGTTTTGCTATATCTTCCTCCGAAATCAAACCCAAACCCAACAACTCTTTTTCCATCATTTTGCCCACTTCTTTGTGATATTCTTCGAGCAAAGTACCTACTCTGAGCATATTTCTTGCCCCTTTGAAAACCCGCAAACAGGCATTATAAACGTCTTTTTGACGGGTAGTAAAAACGCCATTTACAGGAATTGTGCGAGTCAAATCGGCAGAATAATTGCCATATTCCGCCCCAAAATCCATCAATAACATATCGCCATCTTTGCAAGGAGCTTCGTTTTGAACATAGTGCAACACACAAGCGTTTCTGCCCGAAGCAATGATAGAATCATACGCCGTTCCTGTGGCACGATTGCGCAAAAACTCGTGCTGAATTTCTGCCTCTACCTCACACTCATTCACTTCTGGTTGCACAAACTGCAAGACCCTACGAAAAGCCTTTTCCGTAATATCCATAGCAATTTGCATCTGTGCCACTTCTTCGGGAGCTTTTATAGACCTCAAATCTTGCAAAATCGTAGCTGCCTTGTGAATCGCATGTGCAGGAAATTCCGTATTCAAACGGCTAATTATCTTGTAACCAGGTCCTTGTGAGGGAATTGCGTTGCGCTCATGCTCATTTATATCCACATAAACGCCTTCGCAATGCGACATCATTCTATACAAAAAGGCATCAAAATCTTTATAAAAATAGACATTTTGAATAGCAGAAGCCTCTCTTGCCTCTTGTTTACTGTATTTCCAGCCTTCCCAAATAGCGATAGTTTCGTTTGTTTCCCGAATAAAAAGCAGCTCTTTCCAATCAGGATTAGGCGCATCAGGAAACAAAACAAGGTAAATTTCTTCTTGGTCAAGTCCAGAAAGATAGTACATATTACTGTTTTGCGTGAAACGATACGCCCCATCGGCATTGGTCAAAACCATTTCGTTGGAGTGGAAAATAGCCATAGTATTAGGCTTCATTTGTGCCATAAATGCGGCACGATTGCGTTGAAAAAAGGACGACGGAAGTGCGTTGTATTTCATAAAAATTGAGAATTGAAAATTGAAAATTGTAAGCCCTACATCTGCGAAATCTGCTTTTATCTGCGAAAATCTGCGTGCTAAAAAATATAATAAGCGACAAATATACCAAGTTTTTACTAATATTGTGCCTCATTTTTATTTTGCATTCTTTTTTCATTTTTTGTGTAAATTTTCGGTTATAAATTTTCAAGCTCATTCTCCATGTTAAAACGTTTTTTTAAACTTATTTTTATTTTATTTGCCGTTTCTACGCTGTCTTTTTGGATTTGCAACCATACAAATACAGACCCGATAGAGCAATGGTGTATGTTGCAACATAATGAAAATGAAGGATTTGACTGCATTTATTCAGAAGAAGCTGCTCTTAAACGCAAAGAATGGGGTTTGGATTTGCCTTTATTTTATGTGGAAATCAGTACTTGGGCGGAACCTGACACCCTTTATAAAATAACAGATAAAAAAAAGCAAAAAGCCGCCCTTATTTGGCTACAACATTGTGGAGATTGGCAAAAAGTTCAAAACTATTTGATAGCAAGTGATGCTTTAAGTAAAGAGTTTCAATATATTATTAATCAACATCTTACAGATAGTAATTATTTTGAATATACACACATACAAAGAGAAATTCATGCCTTATCTTTGGAAACAGATAGCCTTGAACTAAGCCAAATTTCTGCTTTCCCCTCCCTGCCCTCCCCTTCCCTCCCCTTGTTTTCTCAATCTGCAAATGCTATGTTTAAACCAAAATTTAATATAAAAAACTATATGCCCAAAATAAGTTTTTTTGGTTTCGATAATCAATATCATCAATGGCTTATACAGGTTTTGCAAGGGAATTGGGGCAAATCTTATCGCACAAATCAGGCTGTTTCTGACCGAATTTGGGATTTTGTAGGCAGGTCTGCAATGTTTGCTCTGCTTTCTTTTGTGCTTGCCTATATGATAGCGATTCCTTTGGGGGTTCTGAAAACAGCCTATCATCATTCTTTTTTGGATAAAGCAACAGACGCTTTTATCTTCATTATCAATGCTTTACCTTCTTTTGCTATAGGCATTTTTCTCATTGTTTTTTTTGCAAATCCCGATATTTTTGATTGGTTTTCGCCTACCTATAACAGTAAGGGTACATGGTTTGAACGTGCGACTCTCCCCCTTATTGCCTATACGATTGGCAGCGCGACCTACCTTACTACCTTCATTCAGAGCCTATTGCTTGCCGAAATGCAGCAAGATTATATACGTACTGCCCGCGCAAAAGGGCTATGCGAAAATTTTATCTATCTACGCCATGCGTTTAAAAATATTCTCGTACCTTTGCTTACTTCTTCTGCGGGCTTGCTGCCGAGTCTCATTGGCGGCTCTCTTGCTTTGGAATATGTTTTTTCGATTGGAGGCATGGGAGAAGAAGCCTTAGCTGCGATACAAAACGTTGATATTCCAATGATTCTGGCAATTATGACAATAACGGGCTTGCTCACTGTGGTAGGTTATATGATAACGGATATTTTTTCTTATATAATAGACAGACGCATGAGCAAAGAATAATATTTTCGTAAAAAAAATGATAATAACACAAATAAAACAGCTTTATGCTGAACATAGTCATGCAATTAATGCGGCTCTCATGCAAAAATACCTGAAAGACAAATTTGTTTTTTATGGAATAAAAGCCACAGAAAGACGAAATTTAGACAAAATCTGTTGGGAAAAAATGGGCTTGCCCAAGCATGAGGAGTTGACAGAAATGGTCAGAACTTTGTGGGCAGAGTCGCAAAGGGAACTCCATTATTTTGCCCTTGAAAATATCGGAAAACTGAAAAAACATTGGAAAGAAGACTTAATTGACCTGTTAGAATATGTCATTTCTCACAATTCTTGGTGGGATACGGTAGATTTTGCCGCAAAATGGGTGGGCGAATTTTTCCAAAAGTTCCCGCATCTTATCCTTCCTATCACCGAAAAATGGATAGCTTCGGGCAATATCTGGCTGCAAAGGGTCTGTATTATTTTCCAATTAACCTATAAAAAAGCCACAAATACGCAACTTATGTTCGATTATATCCTGCTTTGCGCAGATTCTCAGGAGTTTTTCCTGCAAAAAGCGATAGGTTGGGCGTTACGACAGTATTCTCGCACAGATGCGCAAGCTGTTATAGCCTTTGTCGCAAATCATGAGTTGAAGCCTTTGAGTAAAAGGGAGGCTTTGCGGTTGTTGAAGTAATTCAAGATTATTCCTTATCTTTGCACAAAAAATAACATGAAAGTAAAAAACTTACATTTATATAGGTTT
>JAYUZN010000672.1:0-14903 GCA_043751755.1 Bacteroidota bacterium
GAATTGGTAGGAACAGACGACATGGAAGGGACAGAAGTTTATAAACTCAAAGTTACCAAAAAAGACGGCACAGTTGTCTATCATTATTTTGACAAATCCACCTATTACGATTTGAAAGCTACCCAAAAAGTAACCATGCAAGACAAGGAAATGGAAGCGGAGACTACTTTTTCTAATTACAAAAAAACAAATACGGGGCTATTGATGCCATACACGATGGGAGGCGACATGTCAGGGGATATGCAATGGACAACGATTGAAATCAATCCTGCAGTAGATGAAAGCATTTTTAACATGCCAGGTGCAAAGGTAGAACCCCCTGCCGCACCTGCAAAACCTGCTACGCCCGAAAAGCCTGCAAAACCTGCCAAAGCTCCCAAAAAGCCAAAAGCTCCCAAAGCTCCTAAAGCGAAGAAGTAATGGTATAACCACTAAGGCATTCAGGGAAGACGGAAAAAAGGTAAATACACTCTTTTCTTCTTTGTGTTCCTTCGTGCCTTAGTGGTGAAAAAAAAACAGAAAGACTATTCTACAATCACCTTAATGGTAAAAAAAATGCACAAAATTCTCTCTTTTTCGCTTGCCCTTGCTACTGCTGCAAGCCTGCAAGCCCAAAATATAAAATTCTCCTCCTCCACCATTGGCGCATTAGAAGCCCGTAACATAGGCTCTGCCACCATGAGTGGGCGCATTTCTGCCATCGAAGGCGTAAACGCAGAACCCCGTATAATATACGTAGGAGCTGCTGGCGGAGGCGTGTGGAAAACCACAGATGCTGGCACAAGTTTCAAGCCTGTTTTTGAAAAACATTGCCAATCCATTGGCAGCATTGCCATAGACCAAGCCCACCCCGATACTGTGTGGGTAGGCACAGGCGAAAGCAATATGCGCAACAGTGTTTCGGTCGGAAATGGCATTTATCGCTCCACAGATGCAGGCGAAAACTGGACAAAAATGGGCTTAGACAGCTCCGAGCATATTAGCCGAGTCCTCATTCACCCCACAAGTCCCAACACCGTTTTTGCGGCTGTACCCGGACATTTGTGGAGCGACAACAAAGAAAGAGGCTTGTATCGCACGCAAGATGGCGGCAAAACGTGGGCAAAAGTCCTGTATGTGGACGAAAAAACGGGCTGCGCAGAGGTCATTCTTAATCCCAAAAATCCCAATGTTATGTATGCAAGTATGTGGCAATTTCGCCGCACGCCCTATTCTTTTTCTTCGGGCGGAAAAGGCAGTGGCATTTACAAAAGCACAGATGGCGGCACGACTTGGAAAAAACTCACAAATGGCTTGCCTGAAGGCGAATTTGGCAGAGTTGCGATAGCCTTAGCCCCAACCGCCCCTGACAATATTTTAGCCATTGTAGAATCCAAATCTTCGGCTCTCTATATTTCTGCAGACGGCGGAAATTCTTGGAAACAGCAAAGTGCTTCGCCCAATGTCGTAGCCAGACCCTTCTATTTCAGCACTTTAGTTGTGGACCCGAAAGACGCAAAACGAGTCTATCGTCCTTCATTTACCTTTTCTATCAGCACAGACGGAGGTTATTCTTTTGGAGAACCGGGCTATTTTGGCGGAGGCGTTCACCCCGACCATCATGCTCTTTGGATAAACCCAAACTATACTGCGCAGATGTATCTTGGCACAGATGGGGGCATGTATGTGAGCAATGACAGGGGCAGTTCGTGGGTATTTTTGCACAATTTGCCCGTTTCGCAGTTCTATCATGTCGCTTGGGATAAACAAAAACCTTACAAAGTCTATGGCGGTTTGCAAGACAATGGCTCATGGTCTGCGCCTTCGCAAAGTCCGAGTGGCATCAACAATCGAGATTGGGAGGATTTGTATGGCGGAGATGGTTTTTGGGTTCAGCCCGATTTGACGAATCCTGACATTGTGTATGCCGAATCTCAAGGCGGAAGTATGTCTAAAATCAACACAAAAACGCTGGAAGCCTTGTCAATTCAGCCGCAGCCTTTGACGGGCGAACCCAAAATGCGTTGGAATTGGAACACGCCGATTGTAATAAGTCCTACGAATCCGAAAGTGCTTTACACAGGTTCTCAATATTTGTACAAAACTGAAAATCAAGGAACTACTTGGAAACGCATTTCTCCCGACTTGACAACAAATGACAAAAATAAGCAAAAACAAGAAGAATCTGGCGGTTTGACAGTGGATAATTCTTCTGCCGAAAATCATTGTACGATTTTCACAGTCGCAGAATCGCCCTTAGATGCCAATGTTATATGGGTAGGGACAGATGATGGAAACCTACAATTTTCTACAGATGCGGGCGCAAATTGGACAAATGTAAGTGCCAATTATGCAGCTTCAGGCGTTCCAAAAGGCACTTGGATAAGTAGCATTGAACTTAGCCATTTTTCCAAAGACCTTATATATGCCACTTTTGACAACCATGCGTATGGAGACGTAAAGACCTATATTGCAGCCTCATACAATATGGGGAAAACATGGAAAATGCTTGCTTCTCCCGAATTTACGGGTTTTGCCCACAAAATAAAAGAGGATATTCTTAACAAAAACCTCTTATTTGCAGGAACAGAAATGGGCTTATTTATGACAATTGATGGCGGCGAAAATTGGGTTCGTATGAAAAATAATCTGCCCGAATATGCCCTTGTCCGCGACCTTGTTATTCAGCCCGAAACGAATGACCTCATCATTGCCACACATGGACGAGGGATTTATATTTTAGATGACATTTCGCCTTTGCGCAAACTCAGCAATCAACTCTTAAATGAAGACGTTGTTATGTTAAAACCGCAGGCTGCTGTACTTAAAAACAGAGGATTTGGCGGGGCTTATGCCTCTGTTGCAGGCGAATATGCAGGGGCAAATTACACCGAAAATGCGGTTATTGTCTATTATTTGAAGGAAAGAGCTTCGACAGGTGAGGTGAAAATCGAATTTTATGACCCTTCAGGCAAGTTTCTCTACGATTTGCCCGCCACAAAACGCAAAGGTTTGAATAAAGTAACTTGGGGCATGAGAATGAAACCTGCAAAAGCGGCAAAAACAGGCGTAAATTTGGATATGGGCGGCTTTATCAGCCCTTTGTTAGCGGCAGGAACTTATACCATAAAATTGAAAATAGGCGAAAAATCTTACGAAACTACGATTGATTTGGTGGAAGATTTCGATTCTCCACACAGCCCGTCTGACCGCAAATTGCAACGCGAAACGGCTTTGCAATTATTTGAAATGGTCAGAGAATTGGCTTTTTTTACGCAACAAATCGTAGATATACAAGCATCTTTGAAAGAAAATAAGGACAAAATAAGTGAGGATATTGCGAAAAAAACAATGCAAACCTACACAGATTCCTTAGAAACCTTGCGCAAAACCTTAGTGAATACAAAAGAAAGCAAGGGCATCACAGGCGAGGAACAGTTGCGCGACAAATTGGGAATGTTATATTATCAAGTTGCGCAATGGGACGGCAAACCTACGGACTCGCATTTTGACCGAATCAAAGGCTTGCAAGCAGAGATAGACAAGGCAAAATCAAAGGCTCAAGTCTTTCAGAATCAATATCTTGCAGGGGTAAATGAAGCCTTAATGAAGGCGGGTTTGCCCAAAATAGAGTTGCTTACAAAGGAGGCATTTGAGAAGTAAAGTATATTGAAAACGGGATATATTTCCTGTAAACATGTCATTTCTTCAAGGAATGACCTGTTTACAGGAGAAAATTTCGGGCTTTTCGGCATATTTTGATTTTTTTGTCTAAAAATTTCATAAACAGGGCTTACGGATTTGCCACGAATTTTCACGAGTTAGGGCTGTTAATTCGTGAAAATTCGTGCAATTCGTGGCTATAAAAAACCATAATTTTATGCAGCCGAAACTGTTGATACTCACGCCCGGTTTTCCTTCAAATCAAACAGATACCCTACCTGTCCCTCATATTCAAGACTTTATACAAGCCATAAAACCTTTTTTTCAACTAAAAATAATAAGTTTTCAATATCCTTTTGAGGAGAAAAAATACCTTTGGCAGGAAATAGAAATATATAGTGCAGGCGGAAAAAACAAGCCTTTTCCTTTGCGATTACTTACTTGGCACAAAATATTGAAACAAATACAAGCATGGCACACAGCAGAAAATTTTGAATTAATTCTTTGTTTTTGGCTCACAGAATGTGCTTTGATAGGAGAGCATTTTTGCCAAAAAAATCCTCAAATCAAACTCATTAAATGGTCTTTGGGGCAAGATGCAAAGCCTGATAATCTGTATTTACGGCTCCTTCATGAAAAACAAGGAAAAACGCTTTGTTTATCTCACAGAAATGCGCAAATGATAGGAAATAATATACAGATATTACCTTTTGGCTTATCCAATCATTGGAAAAATATCCCTATAACACAAGAAAGAAAGATTGACATAATAGGAATTGGGTCGCATATTTCGCTAAAAAGGTATGATGTATTTCTTCACGCAGTAGCTATGTTAAAAAAAGATTTTCCACAACTTAATTGTATGTTGATTGGAGAAGGAAAAGACTGCCCCAAATTAAAAAACTTGGCAAAACAATTACATATTGAAGAAAATGTGTGTTTTAGGGCTACTTTGTCCCGCGAAAAAGTATTTGAACAATTGGCAGACAGTAAGATATTGTTTCATCCTTCGGAATATGAAGGGCAAGGCATGGTGCTGATGGAGGCTTTACAAATGGGCTGTTATGTAGTTTGTGGAGAAATAGGCTATGTTCCCGCCACAGAAAAGGCGTTTATTTGTGCCAAAGACGCAGATTTTTTACCAAAATTAAAAACACTTTTAACACAAGAAATGCTCGATTTCTCTGCTATCAATATGCCTACTATGCAAGAAACAGCGCAGCAATTTCGCGCTTCCGTAGCTGCCATTTTCTAAATGGCAGACATAGAAAATGGCAGCTACGGGTAAAAAAGTAGTAAAAAATATAAAAAAATTTGCATTTGTCAAAAAAAGCCCACATATTTGCAGCGATATTTATTTTTCCACACACAAATTCTTCATTATTATGAGTAGAATCCTAAAAATAGCAGGGATTACATTGCTCGCTATCTTACTTATCTTGTTTGGTTTAGGCTACAAAAATTCGGGACCTTACAATATTTCGCGTAGCAAAGACATTTCGGCTTCGCCCGAACAGGTGTATAAAGTCATTGGCGACTACAACAAATGGAACAGTTGGAGTCCTTGGGGCAAACTCGACCCAAATCAAACTTTTACCGTTACGGGGCAAGCAGGTACAGTAGGGCATCGTTCTGAATGGAAAGGCAATGACCAAGTCGGTTCGGGCAATATGACAATCATCGAAGTAAAGCCGAATGAATACATCAAAGAAGAGTTAGTATTTACTGCACCACAACAAAGTAAATGCAAAGCCAACCTTTTTCTCAAAGCAAATGGCAGCAAAACCAATGTAACATGGGAAATGTCGGGAGAAAGTGGGGTAATGGAAGGTATTTTCTTGGCATTTATGGGGGGCATGGACAAAATGATGGGGAAAGATTTTGAAAAAGGCTTGGAAAACCTTGACAAAGTAGCTGCACAAGAAGTTGTTGCACCTATTGTGAATTGAGGTTTCACGCAGATTTTCACAGATTTAACCACAGATTTTCGCAAATTAAGAAAAATCTGCCGAAATCTGCGTCCTTACTCTGCGGAAATCTGCGTGAAATACATGATAGCTAATCCTCCAACAAAGCCACCAATTTTGGGAAAAGGCTTTCATAATCCGCGCCTTCTTCCAATTCTCCTCGAAGCTCAAAAATAGGGTCAGATTGAAATTTCTCATAAAAATCTTCGTCCCCTGTTTTCATTTCGTAGGCATTATCTGCCACATATAGCATCATTTCGCACTCACAAATACATTCGCCTTCATCATTTACTTCCAAAATATCGGCTAAACTATCTGGGTCAGCGATGGCTTTTTCAACAATCTCTTGTCCTTGCGCAAGAAGCCATGCACAAAAGTAGGAAAAACGGTCATCATCTGATTCATTTTCCTCCTCCTCGTCAATCGCCATAATATAATAGGCTGCGGCAAAGAGTTTGGCTTCACACATAGATTCCAATTTTTGTTCAAATATTTTTTGAAAGCCAATAATCTCTTTGACAGGTCGTTTCATCAAGATTTGCACAAGTGCTTCGACTTGCGCTTCTACATCATTGGTTTTCTCTTTTGCTTCGGCAATGAGTTGCCAAAAAAGTTGGTCGTTCATAAGAATTATAGGTCAATAGTTTGATAACGATATAGAGGGTAGCGCACCTTTCAAAGGTGCATGCGTCACCCTGAAAACCTAAATGTCCTAATGTCGTTATCTAAAGTGTGCTAAAATCGCTGCAAAATAAGGCTTTTTTCTGCGTTTTAACAAGTCATCTATCTCTTTTTTAAAAAAAAACTTGCAGATAATACAAAAAAAGGTTTCTTTTGTGCATTGACTCGACTCAAAACTACCAAATCATCTATTATGAAGAAGCATATTATTCTTTCGTTTTTGGGATTATCTTGCGCCATTATGGGCTTTTCGCAAACAGACATCACCCTATTTCAAGCTGCGAAGGCAGGAAATAATGTTGTCATTTCTTGGGAAACTATCGAAGATAGGGATATCGCCTACTACAAAGTGGAGCAAATCGTAGGAAATGAGGTGCATATACTTGGACAAGTTGCAAGTCAGCATATTGCTAATGAAGCAGTTATGTACAATTTTTCGGCAATGAATGCCATGTCTTTGCCTTCGCATTGTTACCGCTTGTCAGCTGTAGATGTCAAAGGAAATGCGACTTACCTTATTTCGGATAGTGCCTGTATTACGGTCAATAGGGCAGAAGAAGCTGTTGCACACAACTCCCAAAAACGCGGCAAAATGAAAGTAAGCACCAACAACAGCACACACAAAGCCCAAATTTCTATGCCAAAACAAGGAAAATATACCTTGACAATCTATGATTTAGATGGGGGAAAAATAGGTAAAGTACATTTTGATGGGGCTGATTATGAGTTAGATATGTCTCAATATGTCAAAAGTGCCTATTATATTGAAACCACAGATATGCGAAATGTGTATGTAGAAAAAATTGCGATTTTTTGAATTTTGCTATAAGCGTGGCGCACTTTTAAAAAGTGCGCCACGCTTATACTGACAACCCTACTTCTTAAACTTTGCTAAGGCATTTTTGGTAAAATCGGAAAGCACCAATTTTCCACTTATGCCTGCTCTTTCATACAACAACTCGTCCCAATGCTCTGTGCCTTGCCAAAATATAGTTTTGAGCATTGCCATCGCTTCGGGGTTTGAGGAGGTCAATTTTTGCGCAAGTTTGGCTATTTCGGCATTCATATCCTCCACAGACTCCAAAACTTCTGTATATAAGCCTTTTTCTTTTGCCCAAGATGCAGGGAAAAATTCGGTGGCATTGATGGACATTTGCGAAAAAGCAGAAAGTCCTATCTTTCTTTCTACGGCGGGACCTACCACAAAAGGACCTATTCCTACCGCAAGCTCGCTCAATTTTGCACCTGCATTTGCCGTAGCAAAACAATAATCTGTGGCAGAAGCTAAACCTACTCCGCCGCCTACAGCCCGTCCATGTACGCGCCCGATGACAAATTTTGGGGCTTTTCGGCAGGCATTTATGACCCCTGCAAAGCCCGAAAAGAAGGTTTTGCCTGTCTCTAAGTCATTGATAGTGATGAGTTCGTCAAAAGAAGCTCCTCCGCAAAAGGCTTTTTCACCGCCAGAACGCAAAATAATTACCCTTATTTCAGGGTGATTTCCAGCTTCTGTAATTGTTTCTGCTAATTTGACCAATAACTTTCTGGGAAGGGAATTGCTTTGTGGGTGAAAAAACTCCACTGTCCCAATTCCTTGCGAAATAGTTAAAGTTACGTAACCTTGTTCAAATATTTCCGTCATAAGTATTGTTGATTTTGGGCGCAATTTACGGACTTTCTGTGGAATTTGAGGTAAATTTCACGCAGATTTTCGCAGATGAAAGCCGATTTCGCAGATGAATAGCAAAAACATCTGCAAAATCTGCGGTTAAATTTGCGAAAATCTGCGTGAAATAGAAATTGGAATGTATATTGCTATGTACAGATTAGCAATAAGTTAAACAGATATATAAGTGATAAATAATTGATTATTATGAGTTTATGTAAGTCCTTATTTTTCATTTTTTAATTCTCATTTCTCATTTTTTATGAAAGGTTCATTTTTTTATATTTTTCTACTAAGTCTATCTTTTGCAAAAGCGCAAGACATTAGCAATTTGGTGTCTGCCACCGATATGGCGGCAAAAAAGTATAGTACTGTTTTATTCAAAGTCATGACACCTACCGAAAATGGCGAAAGTGAAATGAAACAGATTGGCGAATATCACCTTCAAGATGGGCAATTTGTCCCAAAATCTACCGTGCCACTTGCGCCAGAAATGTCAAAATTGGCGACTATTGTTGCGGAAAGGGTCTTGATGAACGCGGAACATTTGTTGTGTCCCGTTTGTCAGCAAAATGTGGGCTATGCCGAGCAACACATGAATAAAGACAGTTCTGTTGCGATGTATTCGCACGAGGTAATGGATTCAAAGGCTTGTAGTGGGCATAAATATGAGATTCGTTATACTTTTGTGGGCAAGCAATTGGTTAAAAAAATAATGGTCAAGTCTGTTTTTACCGCCCTCAAAGCGGAATATTGTAGTCAATCGCCGAACGATTTTTTCAAAAAGGTGAAAGATGGAGAATCTTATTTGATGGAATATTGGAATGGGGAAGATGCCCCTACAATTTGCGAAGAAGTCGCTTTTCAATACAAAAAATTAAGGTTTTTTTATCACCCAAATGGACATTACAACAATGCACAAATCATTAATAATGACCAACTTACCAATTTATCTAAAAATACAGATGCATCAGATTATAATGATTTGGGCTATGAATGGCAGTATGATGAAGATGGCTTGTTAGTGGCAATTCAGGCAAAAGCGGACGAAGATAATTTGAATGTCTTGTATTTGATTGAATATGAGTAGGGATTTCGCGCAGATTTTCGCAAATTGTGCAGTTCGGCTACGCTCACTGTACAATTTGCGGAAATCTGCTCATATCTGCGGCAATCTGCGTGAAATTCAAGAGAAATGTGTAACTTGCGCCCCAATCTATATAAGTACGAGTGAGAAATAATTTAAACATATATTTTCGATATATCTTATTGATTATGATAAACTTATACTAACTCTCAACTCTCAACTTATAACTTTCAACTACTTAATGTTCGACTTTTCTACTACCAAACTTAGCCGCATCGCCGTCCACAATGTTGGCAATGCTTCGCGCGATGAGGGGCTTGTTTCTGCCCAAGACGAAATGCAAATAGAATCCGAAATGATTCGAGACCTATTGTTACGGTATTTTCTTTCGCCCTTCAAAGATACGCAGCTCTATCATCTCACGCACGATTCGGACCTTCGGCTCAACGAAATTTATACCTATATTTCTGCCATTTTTGCCAATCCCGAAAAACTCTACGAAAATTCTATTCACATTGCGCAACATTTATACACACAATCCTTGCACCCAAAAATCAAGGCGGGTGAGTTTTATGTAGTTTATTTGGAGGATTGTGTGTTAGAAGATGAGGTTGCAGATGCGATAGGCTTGTTTAAATCGGAAAATAAAGACACGTATTTGAAGGTAAAACAAACAGAGGACAATTTTGAGGTCGCTTCAGATGTGGGGACAAATATCAATAAAATGGAGAAAGGCTGCCTTATTTTCAATACAGAAAAGGAAAAAGGCTATGTCTTAGCGATGACCGATGCTATAAATAAGCAAAATGAGGCGGCGTATTGGAAAGATGCGTTTTTGAAGGTCGTGCCGCGTCAAGATGTGTCTTTTTTTACGCAAAATTATATGGAGCTTTGCAAAAACTTCATCAATGAAAACTATGAAGCTGAATCGGGAAGCGACAAAGCGGAACAAGTGGTGGTAAAAAACAAAACCGTTCAGTTTTTTACAGAAAAAGAGGATTTTAGCGAAGCGGAATTTGAGCAGCAAGTCTTGGCAGCTCCTGAAAAAATTGCGGCTTTTCGGGAGTATAAACAGGAATTTCAAGAAAGAACGCAAATTGAAATCCCAGAGGATTTTGAGATTGCTCCCCCTGCTGTGAAAATGGCTAAAAGGCTGTTCAAAAATCAGATAAAATTAGATAATACTTTCAATATCAATATCTTAAAAGATACAGAACATTTGGTAAGAGGCTTTGATGAGGAAAGGAATATGAAGTATTATCAGCTGTTTTATGAAGAGGAGAAATAAGGTTATTTCACGCAGATTTTCACAGATTAAGGACGCAGATTTTCGCAGATTAAAGAAAAATTTGCGAAAATCTGCGGTTACATCTGCGAAAATCTGCGTGAACCCAAATCCTACCTCACCCTTATAAACTCAATATCCGCTCTGCGTTTAGTCGCATCTAATTGGTTGGGACGCTCGTCCGAGCCATGATATTGCGCAATCATCTGTTCAGGTTTGATGCCCAAAGACGTGAGATAAGCCCGAATATTCGTAGCCCGTTCCTGCGCCAATTTGTAGTTCGTAGAAATAACCCCTACCAAATCCGAATAGCTATTGATAGCAACGCCCATATTTTGGTATTTTTTGAGAATATCGGCAACTGCATTCAGCTTTGCTAAATCATTTTCGTCAAGCCCTGCCCCATTTAGGTCAAAAGCAATACTTACTTTTTGAAAATTATTAACATTTGATGCAGCAATGTCATTCGAGGTAGAAGCATAAGCATTGTCGCTTTTCATACCCCCCGAACCCGTTGTATTTTTGGCAGGAAGCGCACTTGACTTCTTTTCAGATTCGGCAAGTTTTTTGTCTAACTCATTCATTCTGTTGTAGATATCCTCTGTTGCCTTAGGCTCTATTGCGGGTTTTACTGTGCCATAATTAATCGCAGAATAAGCAGATTTTGGACTTTGAGCTGCTGCTTGACGGCTTCCGCCTCTTGGCACAAGATACTCATTTGCCGCACCTGTATTTGCCGTTACATTGTTATATAAGGTATCCATACGCATCACGACCATCGTGTCTCTGCGTCCATACGTGTTCGTAAACATTACCCATTCTTCATGTTCTTTCAACACATAACTTTTGACAGGCGTAGTCGCCATTTTTTCGTCAAAAGGGTCTATGACAAATACCTCTTCTTTGCGGGTATTTTTGCGCACGCTATCTGCATATACTACGGGCCCTTTGTCAAAATAATTGCCGCCAAAGTTGTAATTTACCGTAAAGGAAGTTGAAATAACATTGTCTTTTTTGCTTTTATTGCCTCTATCTGTGCCGATTGCCTTGTTGCTAGGGTTGGACAAATAGGCAAGATTTGGGTCGCTTTGTGCCACATATTTTCCGCTTACCCCATCAAGGTAATCTGTAAAAGGATTGCTCATAGCAGCTGCAATCTGCGCATTCCATCTTTCGGAAAAGCGCAAATTTACGCCCGCGCCTATTGGCAGAGCTAAAACGGTATTTTTTTGTGTCTTGCCTTCCAAAGGCTTTTTGGTTATATTCGTTTCAAAGTTGCCGTCTTGCACTTTTTTGTCGCCTGTAGGCACATTGCGAATGTCGCCATTGTCGTTGCCATAGTCATATTGTTGCGAATTGGCAGGTCCATAAAATTGGTCTGCAAATACTTGAAAGTTAGAAACGCCGATTCCTGCAAATACAAAAGGCGAAGCAAACGCATCTTCTTTGAAAATATATCCATTGTTCGTATAGTACATCAATTCAATATAAGCATTCGCCATGCGTGTACGGAAATTGAGGTTTCTGTCGAAATTAGGGTTCGCTTTATTGACTTTGTTAAAGGCATTTGTGCGGTCATTGGCAGAAATATGCCCAAATTCGCCCCTCGCACGCGCTGCGATTCCATACGCAAAACGCCTTTCGAGCGAAACATGCAAGGCTCCTGAAGGGCGACTCATTTTTTTGTTGCCCACATCTCCTATATAAAACAATGTACCTGAACCAATTGACAGTTTCCACCTATATACTGCTTGTGCAGAGGCAGAAAAAATGAGCAAAAATGATACGAAAAAGATAAAAATGTGTCTCATAAATTGTTTATTAGGAGGCTTGATTGGAATACGAAAGAAAGAATATGATGTTTGATGATAGATTTTTTACAAAAATAAGTTATAATGTAAGATTATCCAAGAAAAAAATATTTTTTTGCTATTCTTTCTTAAAAAACGATTATAAAACAACTTATATTTTTCAGTTATCAAAAATATAGCCAACCTTGTAACACACTTTAAAAACTGCATATAAACTACTCATTTGTAGGTTTCTTGCGGGTTTTTTGTCAAAATAGGGGAGCTGTTTTTCCCAAAAAAAGAATTTGTATCTATTTCACGTTATTTCACGCAGATTTCCGCAGATTTAGGCAGATGTCGCAGATATTGCCCTTTTTATCTGCGAAATCTGCTATCATCTGCGAAAATCTGCGTGAAATCTTTCCATGAAAAAATATCGCAGATTTCTATTTTTATTCGTACTTTTGTTTCCTTAATATCTACAATTATGATGACAAAACGCATGTTGATGATGGTCTTGCTGAGTTTGGGCGCATTTTCGCTGATGGCTCAAGCAAAAATCTATTCGGACAAATATCTTTCTAAGCATCCTGTATGGATACAAATGATTGATAAAGAAGAAACTAACTATTTTGAAGCGGTAAAGGCTTTTGATTTGTATTGGAAAAATCGGGAGCTGCCTGTGGAGGAAGAGGAGGTGCTGGATAGCAAATTTCAAAAAGAACGAGAAGAAGAGGAGAAAGGCTTTTTCTACCGCATTTTTCATAGAGAAGAGGCAGAAGCGAAAAAATATGTGTTTGAATATAAAAAATTCAAGCATTGGCAGAGACTTGTCGAGCCTTACGTGCAGGAAGACGGGCGGATTTTGACAAAAGCCGAGCAGTTGAAGATTTTTGAGGCAGAGAAAAAAAGAGCGAAATTGTAGATAAAATCCCCACACATTAACACAGATTTTCATAGATGAGTTTTTTTTATCTGTGTAATGAACAAAAGTTATTTTTTCTCACCACTAAGACACGAAGAAACACGAAGTAATATAGTAAAAGAAGACATCTAAGCCACACTTTTTCTTTCTTAGTTTTCTTTGTGCCTTAGTGGTAAATTATGATTTTATTTTTTTCGTGTTCCTAAATCTGTGGTGACCTAAATAATTAAAAGAAATCATCTGCGAGAATCTGCCTGAACCTACCAAAATACACCATTTTTTTATGCAAAAAATTTATATTTTCTTGTTTTCTTTATATGTTTCAGCCCTTGCTGCGCAGGGTACTTGGCAGCCCGTAGGTCCCATTCAATTTCCGGTGGACGTTTCGGGGCAAATAAATGGCATTGGGCGCACGTCTCAGCTCAAATACCACCCCACAAATCCGCAAAAAATGTATGCAGTTACGGCTTCGGCAGGCTTGTGGATAAGCACTGACGAGGCTACAACTTGGAACAAAACAGGTTCGGATAATCTCCCTGCGACTTCCTGCGCCTCGATTTGCATAGATTTCACAGACGATAACATCTTGTATTTGGGAACAGGAGATGCCAATTATTATGGCGGAGGCTATGGCATTTGGAAAAGTACAGATGCGGGACAAACTTGGAATCCGAGCAATACAGGCATTGGAAATCGTATGGCATTGGAAATTTGGATGAATCCTGCCGACCATAATACGCTGCTTGCTGCTACAGATGACGGCATTTGGAAAAGCACAGATGGCGGGCAAAATTGGGCAGTAAAAAAATCGGGTGGGCAGTTTACAGATATGAAAGTGAATCCTACAAATACGTCTTTGATGTATGCGGCTACGATGGACGAGTTTTGGCGTTCTACGGATATGGGAAATACTTGGACACAAATAACAAATGGTTTTACAGGGGCTACAGGGCTTTCAGATGGCTGTCGTATCGCCGTTTCTGCCGCTTCGCCCAATGTTGTATATGTAGGAACTGTTTTTGATGAAGGCACTATTTTCAAATCTACGGACGCAGGTCTGACGTTTACCACACAATATCATACGCCTGCTGTGAGCCTTACGGGCTATGACACAGGAGGAGGCGGACAAGGAAATTACAATTTTAACATTGGGGTTTCTCCTACAAATGCAAATGAGATTTATCTTTGCTCCCACAATGTTTGGAAATCTACAGATGGCGGCGTGAATTGGACACAGCTCACGAATTGGTATGCAGTTGTGCATACAGATATGCATCAATGGCTTTTTTCACCGTTTCAGCCTACGCATCAATTCACGATAAATGACGGCGGAATTTGGTTTACCCAAGACGGCGGACAAAATTGGGCAATAAAAAGTGATGGGTTGGAGGCTACGGAATGTTATCATGCGGCTACAAGCCCTGTAACGCCACAATTGGTGAGCATTGGCACGCAAGACAATGGCGAATTGTATTGGTACAACGGCGCGTGGAAAACGAATAGGGGAGGGGACTGGGGGTCGCGTATGTGGTTTGATTACAATGGCAATGGCAGAGTCTATTATGATGATGGCGAAAGGCGAAATGTGGCTGCGCAAGGCGGAACAGCAAATGTGAACATTCCTTCGACAACAGGCTTGAAATATGCGTTTACCCCTGTGAATGCCAATATTGGCGTGGGTGGGCATGATAGCCTTTATTTGTCCCAAAATATAACAAGTACAGCAGCAAATGTTACTTGGTCGCTGATTTTTGCAAGTACAGAGGCGATTAGAGAAGTGAATTTCACAAGTGATGACAGCAGCATTGTCTATATTATAACGGACAATGACCATATTTTTCGCTGTGATAATATTTTTGC
>JAYUZN010000673.1:0-2615 GCA_043751755.1 Bacteroidota bacterium
GGCGCACTTTTTAACAGTGCGCCACCCTACAAAGCTACAAATACATTATGTTGCTATCAAATTTAAGCTCTATCTCACGATTTTTTTCGCATAGCCCCCATTTATTTGCAAGAAATACACGCCTTTTGCAAAGTTAGAAAGGTCTATTTCTGTTTTTCCTGTGGCATTTACTTCTACAGTTTGAAGGAATTTGCCTTGTACATCAAAGAGTTTTAGCTCCTTCACGTTTGCAGGATAAGTAACTATAAGTACGTCCTCTACAGGTTGAGGATAGGCAACTACTTGATTGACAAGCGTTTCTTCAGAAACAAAAGTAGTCAAGTTGTTGCAATCTGCCAAGCTGCCCACAATCGTAGCGGTTGCTGTTTCTCCATTAAAATAAGCCAAAATATTTCCTAACATAGCATCTGTAACCACCGTTTGCGGCGCATTAGGGCTTTGTACTTTTAGCCAAAAAAGTGGACTTGCTGCGTAACTTACGCCATTCACACTGCCATTCAAATAAGCCGTTAAAAGCAACCTATCTGCCTGATAGTTATTTGACATCATCACCACACTTGAAGGCGCGTTTGCATCTTGACTTACAGAAACGATTTGCAGCTGATTTTGGTCATAATCCATGTCAAAATCTAAGGAAAGGAGGTCATTTGAGCTTTGATAATAGACCGGAATATTGACGGCACAGGTGTTCACATCTTTGGTTGCTTGTGTCAAATCAAAGACAATTTCGTCTGTAGAAGCCGTTTTGAGCAGCGAAGTATTGTCCCAATTTCCGTTCACATCTCCCAACAAAATGCCCCGAAATTCTTGTGAATCCACTTTTGTACAAATCTGCCCATTGTTCGTAAGCTGCACAGGCATACAAGCAGGAATATACGGCACATTGAAACGATAATAGCCGCCACTTATATCTGAATTGGGAAAATTGGTGCTGATTTGATAGCTTGCATCTGTGTTTACCGTTGGCACATCTGTAAAACGCCAGTCTATTCCTGCTGTGTTATAGTCTGTGGTAGTAAGCACAATTCTTTGCTGCATAAGCGTAATATCTCCTGCACTCACATTGCCATCAAGGTTCACGTCCATCGCTATCATTTGGTAGGGGTTTGGGAAATAAATGTTATTTACCGTAGTTACCAAACTCGTAAGATTGCAGTCATAGCCATTGACAATGCTCATGACACTCGTTGCGCCAATTTCCCTATTAATTTGAATATCAGCTCCATTGGATATATTGTAAAGGAAATTTCCCCCCGCATCTGTACTTGCTACTACAGGGCTTGTAGGTGTACAAGTCGCATCTGCCCCATTGATGTCTGCCGTAGGTGTGTCGTCCAAAGGCTTGTATTGTTTGTCCCAAAAAATGACCCTTCCTTCCAAAATGCTGTCATTTACAAAGCTCAAACAACCCGTAGCAGCACTGTTAAATAAAATATTACTTGTATAACTTTCTATGAGTTCGCAAATGCCAAAACAAGCCGTTTGTCCTGCCGTAAATGCGGGTAAAAGTTCAAATTCTACGCAAATAATGTCGCCCATTCCTGTAAAATTATAGGCTCCTCCTGTATAATAAATGGAAACATGCAGCTCTCCAGGGGCAGAAAAAAGCGTATTCATGGTATAAGCTGCGTCCGTTGCAGGGAAGGAAGTGCTGCTTAACACAACAGGTCCGAGGGTAGCATTTCCCGTAGGATGCACCAGACTTGGGTCATAACTCATGCAAAAATCCATGCCAATGATACCTGCTGCCACCGTAGTTGTTGCCTGCAAAGGAATGCAAACTTTGGGCGTATTTCCGCAACAAGTACAGGCTTCGGCGCAGGTAATTGTGTCATTTGCCACTTGATAGTCGTAAGGAATCGGGTTTACATACCCTGATAACAAGAAACCCCCTAACTGGTCATAATAATTGGTAACCACCTTTATAGTCCATACGCCCACCATCGGTGCGACAATGCTTGCAGGGGTAGGAAAAGAACTTGGGGTATAGAAACCACTCGGTACAACAGTCAAAGGAATTGCAGCCCCTACAGGTGGCACAAGTTCAAGGGAAACCAATAAGTCGTCCCAAGTAAGCCCAAAATTGAGGTCAAGGTTTGCCGTTCCGGGAGCAACCGTAAAGCTGCGTTCAAACGTATAATTTCCGGGTATGCCAAAAAAGGTAGAATCCTGATTCAGCCAACGTGCATTTGTGCCTAAGATGGGCGTTGCGACCCAATAAGGAAGAAAACTTGGGCAGACGATGGGCGGAATCGCGCCATAAGGACTGCTTGTTATATGCCAATTCGGGTCGGCAGTGCCTACCGAAAGGGCGTTGCCGAGATTGTCGATGCCTGTACTTACGTTGATTTGCCCAAATAGCTGGCAAAAAGCAAAACAAATAAATGTCAAAAATGAAAGCTTTTTCATAATAAGAAAAATGAAATGATGTGTAAAAGCTCATCTCTGCGTGAAATGATAGGACAAAGGTAGGGGAGGGCAGGGTGGGGAAGCTATTACAGTTTGGGAGATTTTTCAGTAAGTTTTTAGCCACGAATTACACGAATTTGCACGAATTAGGAACGTTAATGGTTTTTAGCCACGAATTACACGAATTTGCACGAATTAGGAACGTT
>JAYUZN010000674.1:0-15114 GCA_043751755.1 Bacteroidota bacterium
TTATCATTACCTGATGTCTAACATTTTCTCTATATCTTTGTGGAACAAATCTTAATTGACATAAGATGAGCAAGAAAAATAAAATAATCACAGTTGAACAAGCGAAAGAGGCATTGGAAAAGGTGGCTTCTACTGCGAATTATAAAATTAATCCGGTTCAACTTCGGAGTTTTGTGGGCGTTCTTATTGAAAATAAGCAGTTAAAATATGTAGAAAATCAGCTATCTTTGTTCGTAGAAAAAGCTACTTCTGTGTTTTTTTCAACCGCTTTAGCCCTTGAAATTGCCCGTATTTTTGAAAAATATTCGCATAGAGATAAGGCAAAAAAAATCGCCTATAAAATGCTTGAGATGGAAAACTCAAGCTATCAAAAAGATACTTTTATTTTCTTATTAAATATTGCAAGAAAAACGGATAATTATGCAGAAATCGATGAGTTATTGCAGAAAAATCCGCAATTAAAAAAAATAAATGTTTTCAGTGCTTTGTATGAGATGGTTTTTTATTATGCCTACAAAAATGATTTAGATAAAGTGGAGGAATTGATATTAAATATGTTAAAATCTTTTAAGGATAACCAAGCTGTTTTGCAAACCGCAAAGGCTTTAGCATTCAAGTTTGGACTTAGTTCCAAATTAGAAGAATTTTTTAGCGCGGCAAAAAAAGAAAATGTGGAATTTGAAGGAGAGTCTGATAACATAAAATCTATACAATCAGATACTTACAACACACTTCTTTCCGAAAATGAAAAAGCTTCGAACGCCATTGCTTTGGTGGACTTGACAAATGGGATTTCGCATGAATATGGACAACCTGTAACAAATATTCGTTTTAACATACAATATCATCTCAAAAAATTCGAGCAGTCCGGAAATTTTTTAGATAAAAAAATAGTAGAACAATGTCTTTTGAATGTGTTGAAGCAAACGGAACGAATTTCAGAATTAAACAAACGACTTTCTCCCGCTACTTCTACGCAGGGTCATATTACGGAATTTGATTTTAGGGAATTACTGAAAGAGGTAATAAAACAAGAAGAAATTAGACTTTTAGCCGCAAATATTGAGCTAAAACACGCCAATTCATCTGTTTTATTATTTTTTGACAAAACACAAATGCGGCAAATATTATCTAATTTGATAACTAATTCGATTGATAGCATTGTCGAAAAACAAAGCGGAAATAGGGAATTCGTAGGAAAAATAGAAATAAGCACAGAAAAAGACAAAAAATTTAAAAAACAAATAAATATTGTTTGTATGGATAATGGAATCGGGATTAGCGAAACAATACGCACGCGTATTTTCAATCCATTTTATACAACAAAACCGCCCGACAAAGGACAAGGGCTGGGTTTATATATCATCAAAAATATTTTGCTAAAATATGGCGGAACAATTCGATTAGATGCAAAATATAAAGCTGGGGCAAAATTTATTGTTCAAATTCCTAAAATAAGTGCAAGTGAGAAATAATCTAAACATGTATTTTGCAATATATCTTATTGATTAGGATAAACTTATATTAACTTTCAACTTATAATTTTTACTTATACATATTATGAACTACAAAATATTAATCATAGAGGACGAAACAGAAACCGCTAAATATTTGGCATTAGCCCTACAAGATGAGGGTTTTGACACTGTTTGCGCCGAAAATGGCGTAGAGGCACTACAACGATTGCATGAGCAAAGGTTTGATTTGATTGTCTTAGATTTGAAATTGCCTTCCATGAATGGAGACGAGATTTTAGAAAAAATACGGGCAATAAATCCTTATATCGAAGTAGTGGTTTATACCAATTATGACAATGCACCTGTTATGCAAAAACTTATCAATTTGGGCATTGACGGCTTCCTAAAAAAAGGAGCAGATGCAGAATTATATGACATTGTGGCATTTATTAAATCAAAGTTTGAGCCTTTGGAGGAGGAGCAACGTAAACAACTATTAGACAAAGTTTTTCAACAAATACCTCCGATAAGTTATTAACTATGCCTCAATACCTATTAGATACCAACGCATTTTGGGAGGCACTTTTAGCATGGAATAAGGGAGTTATATCCCCTCATTTGCCTATGGATTTGCTTGATAACCAAGTATATAATTTTTCTATTTCTGAAATAACAGCGATGGAAATATATTCTGTATTAGGAAAATATTTAAGAGGTAAGCAAAAGCAGACAAACTTATGTGGCAGAACGATTATTGATGGAACTGTTTGCTCAAATAAGTGGGAACAAGCAGCCCAAAAAAAACTTTCACGTCATGAAGGTCAAGCTATTTTACATCTTATTCGCGCAATTTTATTGCAACGCCAAACGAGTTTTAACGTGAGCATTATTTCCGTAGATAACACTATAATTGCTTCAGCGGCTACTTTGTTAGAACTTTATGCAGATAAATATGACTTTCATTCTTTAGATTCAATTGTAGCTGCTACAGCTAAGGTAGGCAATTTTACCTCTGTTACTTTTGATACAAAACTCAAAAACGTGTTGAAAATGGCACAAATAGCCGTTTATTAGAAATCTATTATCTGCGAAAATCTGCGATTAAATCTGCGTTCATCTGCGAGAAACAACAACACCATGCACAAAACACTTTTCCTTCTTTTCTTGCTCCCTTTTTGCCTGCAAGCCGCAGATGCGCCTACCCCTGTCGAGACCAAAATCGAGAAGGTCGTAGTCTTTCGCAGTGGCGCGCAAATCATTCGCAAGGGCAAAACGAGCCTTGTGGCGGGCAAGTCGCAGCTTATTTTCAAAGGCATTTCGCCCAAAATCAATCCACAAAGCATTCAAGTCAAGGGCGAAGGCGATTTTACCGTTCTGTCTGTCGTGCATCAGCTCAATACGTTGGAGGAGCAAACAAAGCGCGTAGAAATTGATGCCTTGGAACAAGAACAAAAGAAATTGGTCGAAGATATTCAGCGCGAAAAAGCCCTTTTGCAAGTCTATAAACAAGAGGAGGCAATGCTGTTGAAAAATCAAGACATCAAAGGCGAACAGACAGGCTTGAAAACGAGTGAGTTGCGCGAGGCTTTGGATTTTCATAGGCAAAGGCAGATAGAAATTCAGACAAAGCACTTGGATTTGGAAAGAACCATCAAGGATTTGGGCGAGCAGTTGGGCAAAATCAACAAACAACTCCTGAATCTCAATCAGTCAAAAGACCTTTCTACGGGTGAAGTCTTGGTAACAGTCAATTCCAAAACTGCGCTAAATGCTGCTTTTACTTTGACTTACTTTGTCCAAAATGCGGCTTGGTATCCCACGTATGACATTCGGGTGAAGGACATAGACAAGCCCTTAGTCATTGATTACAAGGCGAATGTGGCGCAAGCCTCTGGCGAAGATTGGACAGAAGTGAAGCTCACCCTTTCCTCCGCAGACCCCAATCAAGGCGGACAAAAACCTACCATTCCTGTCTGGTATTTGCAGAATTATACTGCCCCTTCTTCGTATAATTTTCAGCCTGTAAGCACCACAACTGCCACCACAACTGGCACTAAATTGGTTTCGGGTCGTGTGTTAGATGCAGAAGGGCAGCCTATGATTGCGGCTACCGTCATTTCTCCTGATGGCGAAGTTGGCACTTATACCAATGAAAATGGCTATTATAGCTTGCAAGTTCCGCAAAATGTGGGGCAGTTACAAGTGCAATATGTGGGCTACGAAAGTGCCAATATTCCTGCAAATCAAGCAAATGGAGATATGCGTTTAAGGGCAGCAAGTCAAACGTTAAATGAAGTGGCTGTTTTGGGGCAAAAAGCCGATGAAGCAGAATTTGCCCTTTCTTTTAGAGGGGCGACAGAGGGAGGCACACAATATGTGATAGATGGCGTAAAAGTAAGAGGTTATCCAACTTCGGGAATCGTTACGGGTGAAATGAATAATCGTAGCTACACATATGGCTTGGCAGACAAAATAGCCGAAGAAAAAAACAAGGAAGTTTACTCTTTGGTGAACGAACATGCGCACCCTACGAGCCTTACCTTTGAGATAGAATTGCCTTATACAGTGCCAAAAGATGGCAAAATTTATACGGTCGAAATCAAAGAAAACGAAATAAATGCCCGTTACGAATACTATTGCGCACCACGTTTTGACAAAGACGCTTTTCTAACTGCGCAAATTGTGGGTTGGGAGGAATACAATTTGCTCAGTGGCGAGACGAATTTGTTTTTTGAAGGGACGTATTTGGGAAAAGGCTACTTAGATTTGGAGAAGGCAGGGGATACTTTGGGAATTTCTTTGGGCAGAGACAAAAATGTAGTCATTAATCGCACGAAGGCAAAGGATTTTTCCAAAAATCAGGTACTTGGCAACAACAGAACGGAATTTAGGGCATGGGATATCACCATTAGACATACTAAAAAAGCTCCTATCTACCTCATTTTGGAAGACCAATACCCTTTATCTACCGAAAAAGAGGTAGAAGTCAGCCGTTTGGAACACAAAGAAGCGATTTTGAACGAGGAGACCGGCAAATTGACCTGGAAATTGAATGTTGAGCCAAATAAGGAGAAAAAAATCGGGTTTAAGTATTCGGTGAAGTCGGGGAAATATCGGAATTTTGTGTTGGATTGAGGCTTGTATTTCGGCGAAAAAAGGCTAATTTTTCAGGAAATTAGAACTGAAAATAAATAAATGCAGACTTTGTACCAAACATTCCCATTGTGTAAAGCAATATCAAAAACGTCCAATACAAGCTATATCGCAGGAAAATAGGCATTTTTTGCAGAAAAGCTGTGATAGAAAAATGGCTTTTGCAAGCATCTACCAACAGTAAAATAAAAATGCCTACGAGTGCCAAACCCAATTGTATGGGGGAAATGCCGAGCGTAAACAGTTGCAAATCTACTCCTTTTTTGGCAATATCTGCCCAACCTGTACCCATATTTTGGATAAAAAGGAGGGCTTCAGTTAGGGTTTTGGCACGAAAAAATATCCACGCAAAGGTGATAAAAAAGAAAATTGAAAATTGAAAATTGAAAATTGAAAATTGAGTAGGAAGATATCTGCGAAAATCTGCTCTCATCTGCGGAAATCTGCGCGAAACCAAAACGCCTATCCCATGAATCAAGCCCCATATTATAAACGTCCAATTTGCGCCATGCCAAAAACCACTTAACAAAAAGACTATCAACAAGTTGCCTCCCTTTGTATTTCCCCCCAGGGGAATATACACATAGTCTCGAAACCAAGTAGAAAGCGAAATATGCCACCTGCGCCAAAACTCAGAAAGGGAAGTAGCAAAATAAGGTTGGCGAAAATTTTGCATTAAATTTATGCCTATAACTCTCGAAACTCCTACGGCAATATCCGAATAGCCCGAAAAATCGCAATAAATTTGGAAAGAAAAAAAGACCGCCGCCACCACAAGCGACACATTTTGGAAGGCATGTACATTGCTATAAGCCGTATCTACAAACATCGCCAATCTATCTGCAATGGCTATTTTTTTGAATAAGCCCCAAGCCATCAGCCGCAATCCGCTTACAACTCGTTCATAATCAAATGTTTGTTTTTTGTAAAGCTGTGGAAAAATATTTTGAGGTCTTTCTATCGGACCTGCTACAAGTTGCGGATAATACATAACATACAAGGCATATATGCCAAGATGTTTTTCGGCTTTTTGCCTGCCTTTATAGACTTCTATCGTGTAGCTCATGGCTTGAAAGGTGTGAAAAGACAAGCCTATAGGGAGGATAATATTTAGGAGGGAAAAATGGGCAGAAAAGGCTTCATTTAGATTGAAAATGAAGAAGTTGTAATATTTGAAAAAGGCTAAAACGCCCAAATTTGCGGCTATACTTAGCACCAAAAGTGCCTTTTTTTGCCTGCCTTCTGCCTTTTCTATGCCAATTCCTGCGGCATAATCTATGAGAATCGTAAACAGTAAAATGGCAAGATAGGCGGGAATAAATGCCATGTAAAACCCACAACTCGCAAGTAATAACAAGAGCCATCGCCATTTGTGCGGCAGCAAGAAGTAGAAGGCTGTTACAAAGGGGAAAAAAAGGCAAAATTCGAGGGAATTGAAAAGCATCTGGGTTTTGTTTTTTTGCTGCGAATTACAAGTGTCGTATTTTTTGCCACGAATTACACGAATTAACACGAATTCTGGGGGTTAATTCGTGGCTTTATTTTTTGCCACTAATTACACGAATTAACACTAATTCTGGGGGTTAATTCGTGTTAATTCGTGCAATTCGGGGCTTAAGTTCTTCAGGGCTTAATTTATAGTATGAACCGTCTGTGTTCTAAAGAAGGTTTGCCAAAATTAACCAAAATTCCTAATCGTCCCTTTGCCAATTTTACATAATTGATGGTTTGGGCAGTATGTGCATCAGAAAAATCGCTTACTGCTTTTACCTCGAAAATGATATTATCATATACGACAAAATCGGCATAAAACTTATGCGGCAACACAATTCCTTTATATTCTATCAAATATTCTTTTTCTCGTTCAAACGGAATATTTTGGGTTCTAAATTCGTATTCTAAGGCATCTTTGTACACGATTTCCAATAGCCCTGCCCCCAAAATGCGGTGTATCTCCATACAAATCCCAACAATTTTGAAAGTCTCTTGTTTAAAAATTAAATCTTGATGCATAATGTAGTTTTTGGAAGTGTTGTTTTTTTGCCACGAATTACACGAATTAACACTAATTCTGGGCGTTAATTCGTGAAAATTAGTGTAATTCGTGGCTTAAGTTCTTCGTGGCTTATTTTAAAATGAAAATTCGTGGCTATATTTCACGCCTTAAAACCCCACCCTATTTTGATTTCCCCCTTCGAGCATCGTATCTTTTTGCGCATCAAATTCCTTCAAATCTTCCATTATCATCTGCGACATCGCCGTAATTGTGCGCGCTTCGGGAGCCATATCTGCCAGCCTAAGGTGCTGATTACGAATCGCTTTCTCTATCACCTTACGCACAGCACGCCCATTGCCAAAGTACTTGTTGCGGCGAGTATGAAGCTCCGCCAAGTATTTTTGAAAATATGCAATCGCTCCTTCATCTAAAGTAATGCCCTCTTCTTTCAGCATTTGAATCGCAATGTCGTACAACTCTTTCGGCTGATAATCCGCAAATACAAACTTTCTATCAAAACGAGATTTCAGACCCGGATTTGACTCCAAAAACTCCGTCATATTTTCGGGATAACCCGCCACAATCACAATCATTTCGCCCCGCATATCCTCCATACGCTTGAGCAAAGTCTCAATCGCCTCACGCCCAAAATCATGCCCACCGCCCGCAGACAAGGAATAAGCTTCGTCAATAAATAACACGCTGCCACGCGCACTTTCGATTATCGCGTCCGTTTTGATAGCCGTTTGCCCTGTGTAACCTGCGACAAGTCCCGCCCTGTCTGTTTCTATCAATTCGCCCCTTTCCAAAATGCCCAAAGCCTTAAAAATCTTGCCAATAATACGGGCAACAGTCGTTTTGCCTGTGCCTGGATTTCCGAGGAAAACCGAGTGAAGCGAAAATTTATTCAATACATCTTTGCCTGTTTCTTGATAAAAACGAACTAATTTTACCAATTCATTCACTTCTAACTTAACGCCTTCCAAGCCTGTCATGCCTTTGAGTTCTTCGAGAGCCTCATGTAGCAAGCCAAAATCTTGAGGAATATCGGGCTTTTTGCCTTCCTGCATTTCAAATACCTTGTGTACATCTTCGACCGTAATTGCCGAAAGCTCCTCATGCGTGAGTTTAGCAATATCGGGCTGCTGAATAAGACGCAAACCCATTTCCATTTTTGCCTCATCTACCAAAGAATACACGTAGCGCGCATTGCCAAAAGAACGGTCTCTTTTGCGAAAAGCGCTCACCAATTTTTGGTATAAAGCCGCTTCTACGCCTTCAGCAAAATTCACAAACCGCTTTTTAGCAGCAAGTTGTGCTACTGCAAAAAGCTCTTGAGGCGTATAATCAGGGAAAATAAATTCGAGGCTAAAACGAGATTTTAGTCCAGGATTTGATTCCAAAAAAGTATTCATTTCACGCGGATAACCTGCCACAATTATCGCTAAATCGCCCCTGCCATCAGACATTTCTTTGACCAAAATCTCTATAACTTCCTTGCCATAATCCTTAGAATCTTCGCCATGACGTGCCAAAGAATAGGCTTCGTCAATGAATAAAATGCCGCCACGTGCCTTTTTAATCGCATCTTTTACTTTTGGCGCAGTTTGTCCAATATATTCGCCCACAATATCTGCCCTATCTACTTCGTGAACATGCCCCTTTGTGAGTAGCCCCAATTTCTTGTAAATCTGCCCAAGCAAGCGCGCAACAGTTGTCTTTCCTGTACCAGGGTTTCCTTTGAAAACGGCATGAATCCCAATCGGTTGTTGGTCATCTACGCCTTTTTCCTTGCGCAAACGCAGGAAGCCGAGATATTGTGCGTATTCTTTTACCCGATTTTTAACGCTTTCCAAGCCAATCAACTCATTGAGCTGCGCAAGGGCTTCGTCCAAATCTTGAGGCTCTTGTTCGCCCGCAGGCATGAGGCTACTTACCCCAAGTCCTGGCGTATTTCCTTGTAGCAACACCGCAATTCCTTCCACATCTTCTTCCCCCGTTTGAAACGGAACAATGCCGATAAGCGTGTCCATAAACACGATTTCGAGGGTATAATTGTCTAAAAACCAAGTACCTGCGTGGTCTGAACCCCAGCCCGAGGAAATCATAATAATTTCCTGCCCTTCCGAAACAGACACCAATTCCACCGTTTTGCCTTTGAGCTGACGCGCATCATTGTAGAAATAGTAGAAAATTTCGCACTGCCAAGCCTTGTCTTTGAGCAAGTTTTTGGCAGTCATTTCTCCCCAAATATATTTGGTTTCCTTTGAGTTAAAAGTGGTATAATACTCTCTACTTTCCAAAGCCACGCCCTTATCAGGTCCTTCATAGAGTTTTACGCCTTGAATCGACATATATTTGTTGTCATTGACGGTAACAACTCCTGCATCATAGACATAAAAAGTGGCAGTTCCCACCAGCACATCATCAATATAAGCCTGCCATTTATAGCTACTTTCCTTCCAAAAGTCGCCCGCTTCGTCATTTCCCCAGCCTTCGCGAATGTAAATGATGTTTTGGTCAGACTTGATTTCCCGACTTGCGTCTATCATGCCTAATTCCACGTCTAAATGGTTCAACACCTTTATTTGAATCTTAGCGTTCCAATTCTCTTCGTCAAATCTTTTGTTATAAAAAGAAAATTCGCTATACACATAAGCGGTTTCCATGCGGTCAAAGACCCGTCTGTATTTTTTTTGACCATCAGCGAGCCACTCGGTAGAGGCATATACTTTGAGTTCTTTAAACTTAAATTTTAATGTTTCGGACATGCGTTGTAAGTAAAAATGAAAATGTAGTATGGATAAGTGATTTCAACGAGGCAAAATTAACTAAAAATTCATATCTGCTGGGAAATATTTTTGTCGAAGGGAGGGAAAATGAGTTGTTTTGTAAGAGGAAAAGGCAGAAAACTAAAAATACAAGAATAATGGGCTAAATAAATGCTTTTTTTTCGCTTACGTAAAAACGCAGACTCACGCAGACCTTCTATAATCTGCGTAAATCTGCGTCCATATCTGTGTGAAATTCCTATCTCATCAAAGTTACATTTCCATTATAAATTTTTTCTCCCACTTTTAGTGTATAAAAATACACCCCATCAGCCACATCTTTCCCTTTTTTATCCTTGCCATTCCACACCTTTTCCGAGCTTAGTCCCTCAAACAGCAATACGCCCCAACGGTCAAACACTGTAACATTGTAGGACAATGTCCCATTGTATTGAACAATCCAATTGTCATAGTAGCCATCTCCATTTGGCGTAAAAATATTCGGGATAAACACCCCTGCATCAGTAACAATATACGGCGTTTTGATAATATGACTCACACAACCATTCGCATTCGTTACCCACAAAGTAACCGTATATTCGCCCGGCAACGTGAAAGTATGCGAAGGATTTTCTTCCGAAGAAATAATACCATCTCCAAAATCCCAAAACCAGCTCATGGCATTTGCAGTTGTATCTGTAAAAATTACATTTGTCGTAGGCAAATACATAGAGTCTCCGACATTTGGGTCAGAAGTAAATCCGCCAAAGGTCGTATCTGAAACCGAAACTATCGGCAAAGTCATCGTATTATTACAGCCTCCTACGCCCAAAGCCGTAAAGGTAACTGTATAAGTGCCAGGATTTGTGAAAGTATGAACCACATTTGGCTCATTACTCACAGGCGTTTGGTCGCCAAAGTTCCACAAATAGCCTACTTCATTCGTAGTATTTTCCATGAAGCTTACCACTAATGGCACGCAACCCGACAAATTCGTAGCATAAGCACTTGTATCTGGTGTAGGAATAACGATAATCTCAATGCTTGTTGTATCGCTGCAAAAACCTTCCTGCACAATCAAGGTATAAGTCATCGTATCCGTAGGACGCACAATCACTACTTGTCCTGTGCTATCGAAGGTAGAGTCGGTAGGAGACCAAAGATAAGACGGGCTGCCATTTCCCCCCAAAGCCGTAAGCGTAGTTGTAGTACCGCCACAAATGACCGTATCACTCGCTGAAATCGAGGCATTTATAGACGGCGCAACCGTAATCGTAACTTGGTCTGAAGTGGGGCACCCCCCTACAACGCTTGCCGTAAAAGTGTAAATAGTCGTTTGAAGTGGGGTAGCTAAGGTAACTGTATCATTAGGATATTCCACCGTTTCCGCAGGACTCCACTCAAAGAGAACAGGATTACCCGTAGCCCCAACAAAAGTATAAGTCCCATGCAAAGTTATCGGCGTGCCGCTACAAATCAAGGTATCTATAGTTAAGATATTGGCAAGTGGTGTAGGTTTCACTACCACCAAAACCGTATCTTTGTAGCCTGAACACCATTTACTACTTACATGCAGCTCTATGAAAGTGGTCGTAGTTGGAAAAACGGCAGTTATTGAGTCAGTAGGGTGTTCAATCATTGCGGTTGAACCTGTTGTCAATTCATTCCAACTATAAAGGTAAAAATCTCCCGTAGCGGTAGGGTCACCATCTGCCGTTCCATCTAAAATTACCGAATCTCCCTGACAAATCGTAGCTACTGTAGGATCCACACTCCCCGTAGGAAGCGTATGCACGTTTATCCACATAGTATCACTTGCGGTACAGCCATTAGAAGTTACCGACAAGGTATAAAGGTGCGTGAAGTCTGGCGAAGCATTCGTAACAGGGTCATTTGGATTCGCAAGCCCTGCTGCGGGGTCAGAAGGTGTCCATGTATAAGCATAAAGAGGCCCTGCTCCCTGCGCACTTCCATGCATTTGTATAACCTCTCCGAGACATATATCTCTATTTTCACCTGCCAATACATCGGGCAAAGGATTGACCGTTACGGTTACTGTACTTGCTGTATCTAAGGTATTTACATCACTGCTACAGCCATTCGCAGACTCTACTACTAAGGTATAAATCGTGGTAACAATCGGTTTTACATAAGGATGTGGTAGCACCTCAGAACCTGGAGCCATGCCTGTGCTATCTGCTCCGAAGGGTGGCTGAAAAGGAGGAGTGAAATCATAAAAATTGGGGGTCCAATAATAGGTATAAGGACCAGGTGCAAGGTTATTGGGGGCTAAACCGCCCATCAAAGTATCGCCTACTGCGCCTGGAAAATTACAGGTAGTCAAATCTGGTCCCGCATAGACTTTGGGTTTAGGCTTCACAATCACCGTTACCGAGTCTATATTGCTTTGACAACCCGCCGCATCTGTTACTTGAAAGTAATAAATCGCTGGCGAAGCCCCTGGATTGACTTGTGGGGTAAGCACATATGCAGAGTCTATGCCACAAAGCGGAGCCACATTGCAATCCCATAGATAGAAATAAGGCAGTACCCCAGCCCCTGGTAGCACTAAGCCATGCAATTCAATGGGACCATCTCCTTCACAAAAACTCACATCTTGCCCTGCCGAAACTTGTGGCAAAGGGCTTACAAAAATGGAGTGTGTTATCGTATCGCAGCAGAATTGATTGCATACAATCAATTTAATCGTTTGAATACCTGGCTGAAAGAAACTCACCGCCGCCAAATTGGGCAAGGTGCTAAATTGCGGGCTTGCATTGGGTCCGAAATCCCAATGATAATCTTGGATAGGCGAAACAGGAATGCCTGTATAAGTAAATGACAGGCTGCCATTTAGACAAACAGTTCCTGAATTTACGGCAAAATCTGCCACAGGGTCTGGAATTACATTGAAGGTAGCATAAGCCGTATCGCTCACACAACCATTGTCTATCACATAGACCCATATTATTTTAGGTCCTGCCGTAGTATAATGTATGCAGCTCGGATTCGGAATAGACGAAGTAGGGGGAAAAGCGCCCGGAAATCCCCAATAATAGGCATCTACATTGGGCGTGCCTGTAAAGGAAAAGTTAAAGCAATTTCCTGCCAAACATTGGTCACTTAGGGTATCTATATTCGCAATTGGCTGTGGCAAAACGATAACTTGCTGACAAGTCAAGGTAGAGCTACAGCCATTTTCTGTAACAAAGAGACATATATTATACGTACCCGGATTTGGGAAACTGATGGTATGAGGTCCCTGCCCTGTGCCGGGATTCGCAATCGCGCCGCCCCAATTCCATTGATAGTTGGCAGAAGGGGTGGCATTTCCCATATATACCACTAAGTTTGAATCTCCTGCACAAATATTATTGGGCGCGGAGAAATCCGAAGTTACATTGGGATAAATCGTAATTTGTTGGGTAGTAACAGGGCTTAAACAGCCATTTACATTTACATATAAAGTCACATTTTTTATCCCTGTCGTATTCCAATACACAGAATAGGGTCCTTGTCCCGTTGCAGGGCTAAAAATCCCTCCATCAAAGTTCCAAACATAGCCCGCATTTGCACCTGCCGAACCTGTATAAGTTATTGCCACAGGGCTGCCCACACAAGCTGTAGGCTGCCCAATCCCGAAGGTAGAAGTCGGCACAGAATTTACGGTTACTGTTACTTGGTCAGAAACCACACAGCCCGCAGCATTCGTAACATTTACGGTATAAGTAGTAGTCGCAACAGGGGTTACATTCAAGGTTCCACCATTTCCCACAGGTAAAGCACCCGCAAACCAATCATGTGTATATCCCAAAGCACCGCTAAAATTATCCGACAACTGCACCGTTTGCCCTGCACAAATAAACGAAGGATTGGCAGAAGCAATGACCGTAAAATTGGAAATCGTAAAGTTTTGGCTGGTATTCAATACCACACTATTTCCGCAGTTGTCCGACACACTGCCAATAACCGCTAAATTGAAAGTACCTGTAGTCGTAATAGGGGGGCTAATGGTAAGTGTAACATTATTTCCCGATAAACCTCCCGCAGCGCAGTTCGTGCTATTGACAGTACTTACAGTATAAGGTCCGCCCGGTCCTGTAAGTACAAAGTCGGTCGTTTGTAGGCTGGAACAAAGCACGTTTTCCGTAAACAAGACATTTAAGGTATCCGTAGCCCCGCAGCCCGGCGCAGTAACAGAGGTTATTCCGGGAGGTACATTGTCAAATATGGTAGCCGAAGATTGGCTAAGATCTATATTATAGCCATTAGCAGTACTGCTAAAATTACTCACATTGATGACATACGTTTGCCCTGCGGCTACCGGGATACAAGGATTATTTTGCCCCGCACAAGGTCCTACTACATTGCCTGTAGGTCCCGTAACCCCTCCACAGCCCAAGTTTCCAGAGAAGTTACAACTTACTTCAAGAGAAGGGTCAGTTAATATATCTGAACAAGGGTTATTCGTGAGATCATAAACTGCCCAGTCATAATCATCTCCAGCATTCAGCGGCGTGATAGTAAAGCATAGATTTCCTGCCACTTGTACCGTAAAAATATACCATACATCATTTTGTTCCCCCAAGCCCAAGCAAGAGTTCAAAGGGTCAATCTCGTTTGCACCTGTCCCAAACCCTACATAAGAGTTATTTTGGGTATAGCTATTCCCGCAAATAGGAATCGCATTTATACAATTCTGCTCAGGTGCTTGTGCAAAGGCATATTGAAGGCTTATCCCCCAAAGCAAGAGAAAGATGCTTATCGAAAGCGTAATTTTATGAAACATATAGATAGTTTATTTTTTTTTTGTCGAAAAGATGGAAAAAAGACTTGGAAAACCCCGTCCAAAATAGCAAAAATCTACAAAGTACAGTTCGTAATATGAATGTTCACATTCTCCGAGAAAATGTCGCCATTGTTTCCCAAAGATAAGCCCAAAGTGGTAATATTGACAGGAATGACCGCAGAAATCGCCGTTTTTTGGTTCACAGTTGAGAGATTCACAGGCGCATTCATGCCAATTTGGTGTCCGTTATAAACAATTGTTACAGGCAACATCAACCCTACGACATCAGCCCCATTCCAGCTGCTTGCATCTATGCTCAGGTTCCACATTACTTTTATCGCAGAGCCAAAGACCTCATTGCCAATTTTTTGTTGATTCGCATCAGCATTTACATAAAAAACGTCCGATTTTGCCCGAAACGCAAAAAGATGCTGCGTAGCATTGTAGCTTGTCATCAATTGTTCGCTTTTCAATTCTACAGCCGCCGCTGTACCCTGACCTACAATGCTCATTTTTGCCGTAGTATAAGCCATTTGAGCCGATACAAGCCATAGAGAGCAAAAAAACATGAGAAAAAAGAGGAATTTGCGCATATAAAAAAGATTGAATATTATGTAATGTGTTGATATTCTTTTAACCGCACAAAAGTAATGGTTTTTTTGAAACAAATGCCACAAAAAACATATTTTACATGAAAGTGCTGTGGGAATGGCAAAAAATATGCCTTAAACGGTTGGGGAAGGCGCAGATTTTCGCAGATTTAGGCTTTACCCAAAAACTACCCAAAATTAATTTCTTTTTGTTAAAAGACTGCTGTAATATTGCAAAGAAATACAACGGGATATAATGAAACGGCAATTTCATTCGTTAAGGGTTTGAGAAAAACGTTTATATATTCATTTTTAAGCCATTTTTTAAGGAAAGTTTCCAAAAATGTATTATTTTTGC
>JAYUZN010000675.1:0-2733 GCA_043751755.1 Bacteroidota bacterium
CATTCCAAAACAGGTTTTTTCAATTCGGAACTCAATTTTCAGCTTACTTTTTGGGCAAAAAAGACAAAATTAGGCTATTGTTTTGACTCAAATACGGGCTTTCGTTTGCCTGATGGCTCGCTTCTTTCCCCTGATGTGAGTTTTGTGCGTAAGGAAAAATGGTTGCTACTTTCTGAAAAAGAAAAAAATGGCTTCGCACCTATCTGCCCCAATTTTGTGATAGAATTGAAATCTGATACAGATGTTTTGAAGGAATTGCAAGCAAAAATGCAAGATTGGTTAGAAAATGGCTGCGAAATGGCTTGGTTGATAGATATAAACAAAGAAAAAGTACATATTTATCGTCAAAATCAACGCATAAAAATCTTGTCTTTTACAGAAAAAATAAAAGATGACAGCATTCTGCCAAAGTTTGAAGTGGATTTTTCGTTTGTAGAAGAAATATAAGAAGTTGAAAGTTAAAAGTTAATATAAGTTTATCATAATCAATAAGATATATCGAAAATATAGGGTTAGATTATTTCTCATTCGTACTTAGAAAAGATATACTTTGTTTCATATAACATATTATTCATGCTTCATACCATAAAAATAGAAAACTACAAATCTGTTGTCAGCCTCGAATTGGAGTTGGGGCGGATAAATGTATTTATTGGCGAAAATGGCTGCGGAAAAACCAATATTTTGGAGGGAATCGCTTTGGCAGCAGCGGCGGCAGGAAATAAATTGGATAATGAGTTTTTGGTGGCAAGGGGGGTTAGAGTAACAGAAAATGAGTTGATGAGGTCTGCTTTTGAAAGAAATGAAAATGCTATTAATGTGGCAGTTATAGGAGAAATAAAGACTTTGGCTTATGGTATAGTAAATCCATCTGGACTTGGTTGGCAATCGTCTCAAAACATGGCTGGCTTTTTTTTAGGTTCAGAAGACTTAGGCATTCCCACCTTTCTCAATTACGCCCCTGAAAACTACTTCTTGCGCAGATTTGAAGAAGAAGGGCAAATTCGCCCACTTGGGATAAGAGGCGAAGGTTTGTTTAAGCATTTGGTAGATATTTATAAAACAAAACCTGAAATATTGGCAAAAATCAGCGAAAAACTGCGCTTAATGGGCTGGTTTCAAGGATTTGAGATTCCCAAAGATTTGATGTTTAGCGAAAGGCGAATCAATATTAAAGACAAATATTTGCAAGACTTAGATTTTTTTGACCAACGTAGCGCAAATGAAGGCTTTTTGTATTTGTTGTTTTACTTTACGCTTTTTATGAGTGAAATGACTCCTCCGTTTTTTGCGATAGACAATATTGACAATGCGCTCAATCCCAAATTATGTCAAGAACTTATCAAACAATTGGCGCAACTTACGCAAGAGCATCACAAGCAATGTATTGTAAGTACGCACAATCCCGCCATTTTGGACGGCTTAGATTTGGCAGATGACATGCAAAGATTGTTTACCATTTATCGAAATGCAGAGGGTCATACCATTGCAAAACGGATTCTTCCCAAAAAAACGCCCGCAGGAATTGAGCCTGTAAGGTTGTCAGAAGCCTATATACGAGGCTATTTAGGCGGTTTACCCAAAAAAATTTAAATAGGATATGCCAGCCAAAATATTAGTTTTCACTTGTTTATAGAAGATATGAAAAACAAAACAATATAGCCTAAATAGGGAAATTCTGCCTATCTTTGTATCCTAAATGAAAAATAAACACCATTTTTGATAACTGCTAACTGTTCACTGCTAACTGAAAAATATGTATCTCGCACCATTAAATTACGACCGATTTTTCAAAAAAGTCTTTTCGGAACTGCGCATTGCCAAGCAGTTCTTAGAAGATTTTTTGGGGGTAGAAATCCAAGAAATTGCGGAACTCCCCGCTCAACATAAAATTACAGATGCTGCTACGCAGGTAGAATTTGATTTTCGCTGCAAAATAGACGGGCATTATGTGATAATTGACATGCAGCAATGGTATAAACCTGATGTTGTGAAGCGCTTTTATATCTATCATTCCCTCAATTCTGCCTTGCAATTGGAACGTTTGCCCTATAAAAGTATGGTAAGCAAAGAGGGAAAAGAGCGTAAAATCCGAGATTATAGCACTCTGGAGCCTGTCATTACTTTGGTATGGATGGCAGAAGATATGTTGGGTTTTACCGAAGATTATATCTCCTATCAACTTACGCCCGAAATGGTGGCTACTTTTATAAAAAGTGAGGTGATGTGGAAAAAGCCTGATATTCAAGCCCTTTTGCAAGAAAGAAGCAAGATATTGCAAGTCTTAGACAATAAAACAAAGGAAATGAATTTCTTGCAACACAATCAACTCATTTACCTTTTTCAGAAAAATATCGTTAAGAATCATAAAATTACCAATTACTTTCGGTGGTTTGAGTTTGCCGAAAAGACCAAAAATGATAAAAATACGGAAGCCGAATTTGAGGGGTATGAAAAAGACGAGATTTTTGCGGAAATGATGCGCCGTATAAACAAAGAAAATCTGCCGCCCGAAGATTGGGAGTATGTAACGAATGAGGCGGAAATGTGGGAAAGGGTGTTACGCTATGAAAGAGGGGTTGAGGCACGTGCTGACGCAAAAGCAAATGCAATTGTTGAGGCAGCAGCAGAACGAATCAAGTCCGAAAAGGAAGCAATGGAGTCCGAAAAGGAAGCAATGGAGTCCGAAAAGGAAGCAATGGAGTCCGAAAAGGAAGCAATGGAGTCCGAAAA
>JAYUZN010000676.1:0-4476 GCA_043751755.1 Bacteroidota bacterium
CCTCACGATTCAGAATTTGGTAGAGGTAAAGGAAACAGGCATTTCTACTTGGCGGTTTGAAAATATCGTTAAAAACAGTTCATTTTCCATCGCAAAACGTACTTTGTACTTGATAAATCCGATATACGAATATAAATTTGGACTCAAACCTCGTAAGCAGCTGACTTTTGTGGGCTATCTGCCGGGATTGAGGGATTTTGTGAGTATGTGCGGATATTATTTGATAAAACAATGAACACAAAAATATATTTTACCACTAAGGCACTAAGAAAACTAAGAAACAAAGGAAGAAAAGGGTAGCTTAGATATCTTCTTTTACCTCATTGCTTAGTTCGGCTTTGCTCACTACAAGTCGTGATTCTTAGTGCCTTAGTGGTGAGAAAAACATAAAAAGTGGTAAAAAACCAACAACAAACATGCACAAATTCTCATTTCTCCTCCTCTCTTTCCTCATTTCTATTTCGGCGTGGGCAAGATACAACTACACCTTGCAATGGGACAAGCCTAATACGCACACCTATCGCATAACGCTCGAAACAGAGCCTCAAACAGATGACTATACAGACGTGCAAGCGGCTTTGTGGAGACCCGGACGCTATATTACGCAAGATTTTGCGGCGGCTATATGGGACGTTTCTGCCAAAGATGCCGCAGGAAATTCCCTCAAAATTCAAAAAATAAACAAAAATACTTGGCGGGTTTTTCATGCAAAAACAAGCAAAATAAGTGTAAAATACGCCTATTATGCCGAAAATGACGACGCCGGCTCAAGCTATTATGTAGAAGGGCAGGTTTACTTCAATCCCTCGAACTGCTTTATGTATGTGCCAAATAGATGGGACGAGCCTGTGAACTTGACCCTTCCCGATTTGCCTTCAAGCTGGAAAGTGGCAACTGCCCTCACGCCTACAAAAGACCCGCATCTTTTCACCGCACAATCTTATCATGAGTTTGCGGATTGCCCTACTGTTTTTGCCGATAAAATGAAAATTTTGAAATTTCAGGCAAAAGGCACGACTTTTTTCCTCTATTTTCAAGGCGAATACAAAGGAACTGTAGCCGTAGATTCGGCACTTGTGCAGCAAATCCGCAAAATTGTCTTGCAACAAGCGGCTGTTTTTGGCGGTTTTCCCTTCAAAACCTATCATTTTATCTATCGTTTGTTAGATTATGACATGCGACATGCGGTAGAACATAGCAATTCTGCCTCTTTTGTGTTGCCTGCGAGAGTTACCGAAACGGAAAAAGGCATTGTAGGAGGCGTTTGTGGCATTACGAGTCATGAATTTTGGCACGCGTGGAATGTGAAACGGATTCGCCCTGACGCACTTGTGCCTTACGATTACAGCAAAGAGCAATATACAGGTTTGCATTGGTTTACAGAAGGCGTAACGGACTATTATTCAACGCTTACCATGATTCGTGCAGGGGTGATTAGCCGAGAAGAAGGGCTGAGAACCTTTGCCTCAAGCTTTCAAACTTTGGACAATACATACTCCTATTCTGTGGTTTCGCCCGAAGAATCGAGCTTTGACTCGTGGCTTGCGCCTTCGCCTTACGCACATCCTTTGCATGGCACGTCCTACTATCCTTCGGGGCAGCGTTTGGGTTTTTTGATAGATGTGCAGATAATGGCGATTACCAAAGGCAAAAAGTCCCTTGATGATGTTTTTCGTTACTTATATATAACGTATGCAGAAAAGGGGCTTGGCGTGCCAGAAGAGGGCGTTCAAAAGGCGATAGAGCTGATTTCGGGCGTTTCGTGGCAAGATTTTTTTGACAAATATGTGCATCACACAAAGCCTATAGACTACGAACAGCTGTTGAAAGGCACAGGGCTTTCTCTTTCTATCAAAGAAAATAATAATACAACTTGGGAAAAATTGGGCATTTTGCAATACGAAAAAATAGAACAGGGTTGGTTTGTCAAAAAAATAGACCCTGCGGGCGAGGCATACAAGGCAGGGATTGGCGTAGGAGATTTGATTTTTAAGGTAAATGGAAAATCTCCTTCCGAAGTGAATGAAAGTGAGGTGTTTAAGGCTTTGCAAAAGGGTAAAGAATTGAGCTTGTATTTTATGAATCAGCAGGGCTATGAGCATAAAGAGACCTTGAAATATACAGGGGCTGCTGTGCCACGTATGTACAGTTTTTCTATGGAAAAAAATAATGCTTTGATAGAGAATTGGTTAAAAGAGAAATAAAAGTACGTATTTTATTCTCTAATTAACGGAATTTAGTCTTCCTCAAGCACTAATTACAACAAGATGAATACGAAACAAGCGCATAGTGAAGCCATGAAATACCTGCAAGAAGCTATCATTACCCAGGAAATGGGCAATGATGTTTCAGCTTCGTCATTATTTGAAAAGGCATTTGTTTTGGAAAAGGAGGCAGCATTGTACCTTGTAAACGATTTTGAAAACGAACCCACTCGTTCTGTTTTGTTTAGAAGTGCGGCTAATCTTGCTATGGATTGCCATAACTATAAAGAAGCACAAGAAATGGTAAATCATGGATTAGCGGGCTATCCGCCACCAGAAATCGCAGAAGAATTACGGGATATATATGAAAAAGTGAATTTTTATAGGCACTTTGAATTAAAAGGGGGTACACTACTTTGGATAAAAGGCACGCTTAAGGTGGCTGATGCGGAAAAGAACAGCATAAAAATCATCACAAACGACAATAAATCTTATATTGTTACCGTTCCACAAGGACTCAACGATATTGTGAGAAGTTATTGGGGCGAGGCAATTAAAGTATATATTTCAAAAAATAAGCGAAAACATAGCTTGATTGAAATAGCGAAAATGTAATGCGGTCTCTATCTAAAATAATCTTCCCTTCTACACAATGAAAACACTCATCATCTTAGGCAGCTCCCGCAGCAACGGCGAAACGGCTACTATCATTCAGCAACTCAAAACCTATACCAATTGGGATATAATTGATTTGAATGACTATCAATTTAGCTATTATGACTACGAACATAAGAATCTCGATGACGATTTTATGCCTTTAATCAAGCGGATAATTTCGGAGTATGACACCTTTATTTTTGCTACGCCTGTGTATTGGTACAGCATGAGTGGCATTATGAAGGTTTTTTTTGACAGAATTACGGATTTAATGGATATAGAAAAAGATTGGGGGCGAAAATTGCGGGGCAAAAAAATGGCAGCCTTGAGTTGTTCCGGAGGAAATGATTTGGGCGAGTATTTTTGGTTGCCTTTTGCCGAAAGTGCTAAGTATTTGGGCATGGAATATTTGGGCGGGCTACATACACAACTGTACCAAAATAAGATTCCAGACATTGATTTAGGAAATCTGTGGGCATTTGCAGAGAAAATAAGGCAATCATAATTTTTTTTCAAAAAAAAGTCGAAAAATTTTTGTTACCCCAAAAAATGTTCTTACCTTTGCACTCCCATTTAAGCGGGCGTGGCGAAATTGGCAGACGCACTAGACTTAGGATCTAGCGCCGCAAGGCATGGGGGTTCAAGTCCCTCCGCCCGCACTTACAAAACTCAGCTGCGAAAGTGGCTGTTTTTTTTTGGGTTTCACGCAGATTTGCGCAGATGAAACCCCTGATTTTCGCAGATGAGAACAGTTAGCAGTTATTTCTCATTTCTCATTTCTCATTTTTCATTTTTCATTTTTCATTTTTCATTTCTCATTTTATTCCATGAGCGTACAAGCTGAATACAAAGATTCCTTAAATGCAGTGCTTACCATCGCCGTAAGCCCTACTGCCTACAAACCAAAAGTAGAGAAAGAATTGAAAGAATATGCCAAAAAAGCCAATATTCCCGGATTTCGGAAGGGACAAGCCCCTGTAGGCATGGTAAGACGCATGGCAGGTAAACCCATGATTATGGACACCATTTCCAAAGTGGTTTCGGACGAACTTTTTGGGTATATAGAAGAAAATAAATTAGATATTTTGGGCAAACCGCTGCCTATCAACTATATAGAAGATGCAGATGTGGATTTGGAATGTACCAAAGAAGTGAGCATTTCCTTTGAAATAGGACTTGCCCCCGATTTTCAACTCAATCTTACGCCTTCTTCTGCATTGCCTCATTATAACGTTGACATAGATGAGGCTTTTTTGACCGAAGAAATAGATTCGATGCGCAAGCGTTTTGGCAAATCCGACCAAGCCGAAGAAGTAGGGGAGGGGGATTGGATATTTGGTCGCTTAGATGAGGTAAATGAAGAGGGTGAGGTGATAGAAGGCGGCATGAACAAACTTGTTACCCTCAATCCTGAAAATATGGTCAAAAAAGACATTTTTACCTCCCTCATCGGATTGAAAAAAGACGACAAAATCGCCTTAGATGTATTTTCGTACTTTGAAAGTGATGCAGAGCTAAAACAAGCCCTCAAATTTACGGACGAAGACATAGAAACCCTCAAAGGCAAAAAAACGATATTTATTGTCAAAAGAATGACGCGCACACTTCCTGCCGA
>JAYUZN010000677.1:0-2280 GCA_043751755.1 Bacteroidota bacterium
GCATGTTTTCCCCCCCCACAGCCAATATCTAAGACCCGCCCCTTCACCAAACGAGCGGCTGCTTTTTGTATGCCGTCCCACTCCTCAAAAGGCTGCGTATAAGTGTCCGAGTCGCCATTCAAGGTAAATTGCCCATCTTCGCACTCCACAATGTCATAGCCGCCGTAGCCGTGCATGTACCTATCATAGATATTGTTCCCATACGCATCTTCGTGTGCTTGCAACATATTTGAGCAGTTTTGACTGCAAAAGTACACATATTTTTAGATAAGGAACACGAAAAGAATAAAATAAGTTGAGAGTTGAGAGTTGAGAGTTGATATAAGTTTATCATAATCAATTAAGATATATCGAAAATATATGTTTAGATTATTTTTCACTCGTACTTACTCACTCGTACTTAGGATATTTATCTGCGTTATCTGCGTTATCTGCTCTCATCTGCGAAAATCTGCGTGAAATATACGTGAAATGCCGTATATTTGCCTCAAAGACACTATTTTTATGAGAAAAAACAAGCTCATTTTATTCCTTTTTTCGTTTCTTACAAAAACAGTTATGTTTGCAAGCCCGCCCGACACCTTAGTTCGGCTGATTTTGTATGGCGGTGCAAGAGAAATCAATGCCGAAAATCTGCCCCATAAATTGGGGATTCAGCACAATAATACCTTTGGAAATGCGGCTTTTCGCCTCAAAAAAGAATACCTTGTGAACAAACCTGCGCATATAAAAGTCAAAGTCGTGAAGGTGCAAACGGGCGAGGAGGTTGTTTTTATTTTGAACAAACAAAAGGAAAATTCTATTCTTTCTTTGGATTTGATAACGCATAGTGATGTGCCTTCGCTGAATATGTCGGCGCAAGAAAATACGAATTGTGGCATTTATACAGATAAAAAAGGCAAGCGATTTGTGGAAAAAATTCACAAAAAAGGCTATCATTTTGTCGAGAAAAGCCGTAGTTTTTCGGACATTGATTATAGCCGTTTTTCAGATACAGCAAAAATAGAGTTTCATGGGTGCAAAACGGCGGGAAATGAGTGGTTTTGTCGGAATACAAGTCATTTTTTCTCCCAAAAATTGGCAGACATTGGCAAAAAACAGGCAATTGTGATTGGGCATATTGGCAAATCGGAAACCTTAATCTTAAAAAAGGGAGAGAATATTGCAGATTATCGCCATAAATTGAGGGTAGTTTATAAGAATGGGAAAGTGGCGTATAGAACACACAAAAAAGGGCGAATAAGTAGTTGAAAGTTGAGAGTTGAGAGTTGAAAATTAGCGTAAATTCTTAGTCAGGACTTACGCATTTTGCCATCAATTAACAGCCCTAATTCGTGTTAATTCGTGTTAATTCGGGGCTATAAAAACAACTTTTGCGTAAGTCCTACCACCACAGATTACTGCTCTTTCATGGTGAAAATCTGTGCTAATTTCCTATAAAGCCGCAAGCCATTTCAAATACAAATCTACTGCTTGCTGCCTTTGATAGGTAAATTCATATTGAATATCTTGCGTCAAATAACATAAAGCAGATTCTGGAGTAAGCCCATATTCTGCGGCACTTGTGAGGGCAGTTTGCGCACGATTTGCCACACCATCTTTGAGGGCAGTTTGTATGCGTGTGAGCATTTCGGGAGAAACCGCCGCTTCATAATACGCCCACACCGCAAAGGCAAAAGGGAGACTCGTGAGTTTGCGCCAATATTCTCCCAAATCGTAGGCATACTTATAATTATGCCTGATTTTCAAGGCTTTATCCCCAATCACAACCCCTGCTGTATTGCCTGTAATTGCCTCAAAATGCTGTTCTTCGGAAGAAATAAAAGCTGCTTTTTTCTGCCAATATCTTCGCATCAGAATCTTTGCCAAGCCATTAGAGGAACGAGAATGTCTATCCAAAATGAGGGAATCTATTTCTTCTATGGGTTTTTGAGAAAAAATAAAAACGGAATTTACCGCACCATCAGAGCCTATGCAATAGTTGGGCAGTAGCATTATTTTCTCAAAAGACAACAAAGCTCCTACGGGAATCAAAGCGATTGCAGCTTCTTTTTGCAGCAGATTTTGCGCACATTTTGCGGGAGGCAAGGGCGTAATTTGCAGTTCTTCGGGCGAAAAATGGCGATTCAATCCATCTATAAATGGACGAGTGTTTATATAGGAAACTAAGGAAAGTTGCATGTTTTGGGCTGTATTTCACGCAGATTTTCGCAGATAAGAGCAGATTTCGCAGATAAAACAAGGAAAAAAGGGAGAAAGTTTGTAGGGAATTGTTCAAAG
>JAYUZN010000678.1:0-3432 GCA_043751755.1 Bacteroidota bacterium
GTTGTGTCCCACTTTTTGATTCCTTCTACCCTATTCCAAATAAAAAAATCTTTTTTTAATTCCTTCGCAACTTTTATCAACATTCCATGAATGCGTAAGGTTTCGTAGCTGATAAGTTGAATGATTTTGGTGTTTGCCTTGACTAAATTGAGGAGTTGTTCTTCCATGAAAATGATAGTTAAATTTATTTTTTATTGTTTTGAAAATCTGAAAATATATGCAATAAAAGTTTATACTTGTTTGGCAAAAAAAAGTTGTGAGAAATGTGATTTTTACGAATTTTTATTTTATTTACTTCATATTTGGCAAAAAAAAGCCTATCTTTGTCTCCATAAATACAACAATTATGGCATTTAGCGATTTCAAAACGATAGAACAGGTAGTTACGATGTATCATCTTACTACCAAAAAGGTGCGTTTATTCAAAAACGTACCTGTAGTGGAAATTCCCGAAGCAATTTTAACTCAATGGGAATTAAATTTAAAGTTTCGTAAATCTACTTCTCCCTCATTTATAGTTTGTGAATTATTAATTGCGCCTGTGCTGATGTATGCTGTGAGTCGGCATCCACAAATCAATATTTGGCTGCACGAAAAAACGATAACTTTTGACAGCGATTTGACAGGTACGCCCGATTATTTGTTCTCATATCGTTCAGACCCAGATACTTATGAGACATTTGGCTATCCACTTGTAACTGTAGGAGATGCCAAAAAAGAGGACTTTCAAGGCGGTTGGGCGCAAATATTGGCAGAAATGGTAACTTGTAGAAACCTCAACGGAAATGAGGAAATTCCTGTTTATGGAATTGTTTGTACAGGCAATTTTTGGGAATTTGGGGTGTTAAAAGGAAATATTTTTTGTCAAAATGATATGTCCTATTCTTTAGGCGCAAATACAACTACTATTATTGGCATTTTGGATACTATTTTTACAGAAACGGTAGGAGTAATTCATCGCTTGGGTTTGGGATAAAATGGTTATAGTATGGGCAACAAAAACACCATAAATGTTTTACTGTTATTTGTCATTATAATGGCATTGACGGGAACTTTATTTTTTATAACAAATAAAAAAGAAACAATATCAGAACCTCCAATCAATCATTTTCCCCTAAAACAGGAGCTTTTTAGGGTAGAACCTATGTATATTGAGGGCGTAAAAGTGCTTCATGCAGGATATCTGAATAGCAGCTGGGAGGGAAATCCGAGACCCGAAAATACCCCTCGCCGCCCCTCAAGAGATTGTTATAATATCACTTTTCTTGTGAATAAAAAAGATAGTATTCAGCCAAGTAAAATGTGGGTAAAAGGACGTTATACTCTAACATTAGAAAGGGATAAGAATTTTTCTCCTAACTATAATGATTCTACCCTAGTCGAAATAGGGGGATTTAATTTGGCAAGAGACACAACCTATACGCCTCCTCCTCAAGCCTTTGACGGGGAAGCCCTCGTAGAAGTGTGGATAAATGGTAAAAAACAATATTTTGTTGTAAAGCGATTTCAATCCATGTTACCGCAATAACAAATTAAACCTTTAAAAATGAAAAACATATTTACATACATAACATTCTTATTTTTATTTATTTTTGCTTGTTCTTCCAAAAAAGAAAAAGAAAAACCTGCCTTTGACACAGCCTCAAAGCCGATAGATTCTATCTCAGATTCGGGGGCAGGCGTGGCAGATATGCGTTTTACAACTGCTTCGCCTACCGTCAAGGACTGTTTTTTGGCGATGAGTGAGCAATATCTTTCTATTCCCTCAAAGTTTCGGAGAACTATGCTCAATAACTATGCACATAGAGATGTGATTGTGCAGTTTCAACAGCTGAAAGAGGATACAAAACCCGAAAAATACGAATATGAAACCGACCATATAGACGAGAAAAAAGGCTATATGATGTTTTCAGTATTTAATGACAAAAGGGAGGCAAATTATTTTTTGCGTTATTTTGTAGATTCTACAGGAAATGGGCAGCATGTTGTAGGGTTGAGCAAAATTGTGAGCGAAAATGAGCTAAAAAAAGGGACTTTTGTGTTTTTAGCGCAAAATAAAAAGACACTCCTGTATTCAGATAGCCTTTTTCCTCATATAACCTTACGAAACTTTGTAGAAGAAAAAAGAATTGCTGCGTTAAATTTGACAAATGAAGAAATAGCGCAGCCACCTTTGTTGGTTTGGATGCCGCAAAGAAATAATACAATAGGAATAGACCTCAATCTTACTGCTTTTGGGACAAAAAAAGAGACCGTAAAAGCGGCGTGCAAGCGCACTCATCTTGATATTTTCTTTGAAAATGGGGCCTTCCGTTTGCCTGAAATCAAGCAGCCCGTTTTTGTCAAAAAGAAAGTGATAAGAAAGAAAAGAAGGCATTAGTTTGTACAGGTTTCCACAGATTAAGGCATATTTCGCAGATAAAAAGCACAACATTTGCTGAAATCTGCGTGAAAAAATCATTCCTCCTCCGTCTCTCTTTTATCGCAAATCCCAGAAAAGGCACAATATTGGCAATGTGCTATATGACTTGTTTGTGGGAAATCCGAAGTAAAAATCTTCTTTACAAGGGACTTAATGTGAAATTCTACGCTTTGATAGTCGCTTTCCACAATAAAAACGTCTTTTTTGAGGTACAAAATGGCATTTCCACTGCTTTTTAAGGCATAAAAGCCTACTTTTACAGGCTTATTTGCGTATTTTGGGCGTTTGTTGAACAAATACGCATAAAAATAGCCCTGAAATTCGGCTTTCATCAGGTCTTTTTGCGGTTCAAACAACTTTGCTATCTCTATATCCTGCTTTATTTTCGTTTTGCCCGTCTTATAGTCAATAATTCTATAGGTTTCCCCATCTTCCAACTTGTCCAACCTATCCAAATTCCCATCTAAACGAATCTGCATATCGTCAATCGGAATCAGCGTTTTATAGGCATTTCGCAACTCCACCATTTCAATCGTAAAAGGAAGCTCTCGCGTATCATTGTCCAAAATGCGCTCACACAACTGCTCCATAATGCCTTTGTACAGGTAATTTTTTCCCACTAATTCCTCGTCTAAACGATAGCCTTCTTCTGTATAAACCTCCGCAACTGTGGCAGGAATTTTGGTTTTTAAATCGGCAAGAATTTCTTTAGAAAGTAACATCCCTACATTTGGCGTGTAGAGTTTTTCCATCACAAGGTGCAGCATTTCTCCAAATTTCATCTCATCTATTTCCTCCGAAATCTCGGTTTTTGCCTTTATTTCTGCCACATATTTAAAATAAAACTGCAAAGGACAGGTCAAATAGGCTTGTAAAGAACTCACTGACAGGGCATTACCTGTTTCTGCAGTATTTGCATCATATTTTAAGCGTAACTTTGCAAGTACCTCGTCATTCATGGGCATTGTAATTTCCGAAGAAGTGAAATACGGAGCTTTGGGCGAAATTTG
>JAYUZN010000679.1:0-4792 GCA_043751755.1 Bacteroidota bacterium
GCTTGTGGCAAAGTCAATTCTTTGCCTTCATATTCAATCATTTGACTGCCAATAGCTGCCTGATATTGCTGCGAAATCATTTGTATTTCGGAAAAAATAGCAATGTTTTCATTCCGAAACAACTCAATTTCCCCTTTTAGTCCCCGTACAAAGTTGTTAAATTCGGGCTTTCTTTCCTTTAAATTGGCAAAAAATGAGCTTTTATAGATTTTGCGATTGAACATATCAGCATAAGGCGCAATTTCGGGCTGTATTTCTTGCACAAATTGCTGATAATGTTGCACTTTTTCCGCATTTTGCGTGTCGCAAGTCATACGAATGTATCGCCACGCAGCTTCTTCATACACAATCGCCATCAACTCATCTATGTTTTTGAGGAAATGGTCAAAGGCGGCTTCATCATGTATTTCAGCAGCAAGGAGTTGGTCAAAATACGGTTTGAGTTCCGCCCAGTTTTCGATTTTGTAATCAAGAGGAACAAAGAAACGGTTTTTGGTTGGAGCAGTAATAACGGATTGTAGGTTCATTTTTTGAATTGAAATGATAATTGGGTAGGTTCACGCAGATTTTCGCAGATTTAACCGCAGATTTTCGCAGATTTTTCTTAATCTGCGTGAAATCTGCGTCCTCATCTGCGCAAATCTGCGAGAAATAAAGGCTAAGAAACTAAAGTTCCGATTTTTTCGCCCGAAACAATGCGTAGCAAATTATCAGCCTCGTTGATGTCGAAGACGATAATCGGCAATTTATTTTCTTTGCACAAAGCAAAAGCGGTCATATCCATCACATTGAGGTTGTTTTGAATGACCTCCGAAAAGGAAACGGTTTCATATTTGGTAGCCGTTGCGTCCTTGCGGGGGTCTGCTGTATAAACGCCATCTACATTTGTGCCTTTTAGCACAATTTCTGCCCCCATTTCTATCGCACGAAGGCTGGCTGCGGTGTCTGTGGTAAAAAAAGGATTCCCCGTTCCCCCTGCAAAAACCACGACTCTGCCTTTTTCCAAATGCCGCAAAGCTCTACGGCGAATATAAGGTTCGCAAATTTTGGACATCTCTATGGCAGATTGTAGCCGCACGTCTTGCCCTAAGCGAATAAGCGCATCTTGCAAAGCCATACCGTTTATAACAGTCGCCAACATGCCCATATAATCGCCTTGCGCGCGGTCTATGCCTTGTTTTTCGCCTTTTACGCCTCTAAAAATATTGCCGCCGCCTACGACTACGGCAACTTGCACGCCCATTTCTACTACTTTTACAATTTGCTTGCAAAAGTCTATTAAGGTCTCACTTTCAATGCCATATTCGGCTTTGCCCATCAGGGCTTCGCCACTGAGTTTGAGTAAGATACGTTTGTATTTGAGTGTCATAATATTTATACATTCAGTAGTAATTGATTCGGTTCTTCAAAAGAAATGAGTTTTTTGATTTTTCCGGGCTGCGCCCAGTTCATAGTCCCTTCCATTTTCAGCGATAAAAGGTAATTTTCTATTTGCTTATCATTCAAAAAACCGGCTATTTTTTCGGCTTCTTCCAAGTTTTTAGCAGGCATAAAAGCCTGTAAAGACTGATTTGCTTGCCAATTTCCCTCAAAAATAAGTGCCTTAAACGTGTTTTTGCCATAAGCCTCCCAGACTACTTTGTAGGGCGAAAAACTATATTCTCCTACCCCCAAAAACGCCCACCAATAGCCTTTTTTGAGCCATACATTAATCAATGTTCCTTTCCGAGCTTGTATTCGGGCTTTATGCTTTTCCAAATAAGCCAGCAAAGCAGGTTCGCGATGAATATCTGCTAATTCTATGGGTTTTCCATTGGTATAACAAGGCAATAAAACCCATTTTAGGGGCTTTTCTTTGCCGTTTTCTTTGAAATTTTTGCTGGTAATAAGTGGAAAAATATATTTTTTGGGTAATATAATTTCCCCATTTAATAAGTAATCATCATCATTATCCGTATTTTCACAACGCTCAAAAAAGAAAATATCATTGACTCCACAGGTATTTATCCCTTGCCTGGGTGTATTCTCTTTTTTGAGTACAATAGGGCTAAAATTACTAAGCGGGCTATTTTCCCCTACTTCTATGATACTCAATGGATTATTTTGCTTTAATAAGGGTTTTGCCTCGTAGTTTTTCCATGCTGTTGCATGTTTCATGAGATAAGGAATCGGGAAAACTTGTTTTTCGTCTCTCTGAAAATGAACTAAACCATAGCGAGTAGCTACAGAACCAAACACTTTTTCTTCATGAAAATCAAAAATTTTATCTATGTGATAATACGTTTTATTTACTTTATAGGTTCTAAATTCGCTATTAGCCCCGTCATTTAGGAGTAAAGAAAGGGGCATGAAAAATACACATTCTCCCTTCTCAAGTGTATTTTCTTGAATCACTTTTTGCATCACAACCGCTGCAATATCAATACGTGAGCCGCCTAACAATAAATCTTGTGCATGTTGAACTAAATCATATTTAAAAAAAACAGGCTTAATTTTTTCTTTGTAAGAAATCGGTAAATCTCCAAAATTCTGCCAAGGAGGATTGCCAAAGATAATATCAAATTTTTGTTCTTTTTCGAGAAAAAAAATATCTTTATTTTGGTAGTTTTCTGGCAAGAAATGTATGCCATATTGGATTTTTCCTTTCTCAAAAAATGTGTTATAGTACATTTCATTGAGTTCTACGCCATATAATTGGTGAATAGGTAGGTCTTTTATGGCATATCCTTTAGCTATTCCATACTCTATGAGGGCAAATAACAAATTGCCCTCACCCATAGTCGGGTCAAAAATCGTAGCACCTGCTATCCACTTTTGAAAAATCTGGAATTCTTCTATTGCAAAAAAAGCCCATTTTAGCGGCGTAAATACAGCTCCTATAGATAATTCCTTATCTTGTAAATTTGAAATTTGCATATTTGTTATCTTTGAAGGCTTGAATAGATTGTATTCTTTTTTCTGCGTCACATTTTACGCGTTTGTAGTGTGTAATAGCAATATCTGAAAATAGCTCAAAAAAATCGTGATACGACCTATTCCATTCTATTTCGTCCCATACTTGATTGATAGTATAATTTAAACGGACTTGCCCCGTCCCCAAATTTTCGATTCTATAAGCATCTTTCGGAAGGACATGAAAAGGTACTACGCGAATATACTCTATATCTCTTGTTTTGCTTTTGGCACTTGATTCATTATGTCCAAATTCCACAATCACAAATACACCTTTGTCGTTTGCCAAATATTTGAGCAAATTGCCTATTGCACAAACGCCCCCGTCAGAATAACGACTTGAATCTAAATCTTTCGTTTTGACATCAAAGCCCCAAAGTACGCCTTCGACTTTGCAAGCAAAATCAAAAATCGTGCGCCTACCGGGTATTGCAACAGGTTCAAAGCCTAATTCTGCGCATATTCTGCCCCAACTCTCCGTAATTCTTTTCTCAACCATCGCACCAAAAGCACGTGAATCCTCTCTCTCTGCCATGCCTGAACGCAATTCATCAAAGAGGCTGATGATTTTATTTTCTATTTGTAAAGATATTTCTTGAAATGTCATGTTAATATTAAGGTAAGTGCGTTTATTTTACCCAAAAAAACGCTGTTTGAGTTATCATCTCTCACAGCGTTCGCAAAATTACGAAAAAAAAGCATATATTTTCATATATGCCTTGTAGAATTTATGAACCTAATTGCATACGCACAAAGCTCAATACTTTGGCATTTGCGCCGAGCTTTTCCTTCATATATTGTGCGATGGTTTTAGAATTGTCTTTCACATATTCTTGGTTTACCAACGTGTTATCTTTGAAGAATTTGTTTAATTTCCCTTGCGCAATTTTTTCGAGCATAGCTTCAGGCTTGCCTTCATTACGGGCAATCTCCATTCCAATTTCGATTTCTTTGGCGATAATTGTTGGGTCTACATCTTCTTTGTCCACCGCAACAGGCTTCATCGCAGCTACTTGCATCGCAATGTCTCTACCTGCCCCTTGAATGTCGCCATTTGCGCCAGACAATGCTACAAGTACGCCTACTCTTGCACCAGGGTGAATGTAGTTTACGATAGATTCGGCTTGAAGCAAGGCATATTTGCTTACATCAATCTTTTCGCCGATTTTGCCCATCGCATCTGTCAAATGTTCGCTGATGCTTCTACCGTCAGGCATTGCAAGGGCTTTCAAGGCTTCTAAATCTGCGGGACGAGTATTTTCGGCAAGTGCGACAATATTTTCACCTAAGCCTACGAAGTCAGTATTTTTTGCGACAAAATCTGTTTCACAGTTGAGTACAATCATGGCTGCACCTGTATTGTCCGCATTGGATTTTATGAAGATAGAGCCTTCTTTTGCTTCTCTTTCCTCACGATTTGCCGCAATTTTCTGACCTTTTTTGCGTAAATTTTCGATAGCTTTCTCAAAGTCGCCATCTGCTTCTACGAGTGCTTTCTTACAGTCCATCATGCCTGCGCCGGTCTTTTGGCGCAATTCATTTACTTCCTTCGCAGTAATTGTTGCCATAAAAATGGAAAAATGAGTATATTTGTGTGATTAATCTTACCAGAAATGTGCTTTGTGGGAAGTTATCCCAAAAAGCGGTGCAAAAGTACGACTAAAAAATAGATTTACCAAAAAAATCCCTGCTGTAAAGAAAAAAGAGCTAAATTTTTCGCTTTTGAGCCTAAAAAACCGCAAAGTTCGCAAGGAAAGCTCACGCAAAGGACGCAAAGTGGGTAATTTTGAGTTATTCCTTTGCGTTCTTTGCGGTTCCTTTGCGAACTTTGCGGTAAAAT
>JAYUZN010000680.1:0-7742 GCA_043751755.1 Bacteroidota bacterium
ACGACGTGTTTTAAGCTGTTTTCGTAAGGAAATGGCTTAAAAATGGTAATAAAACCCGCCCAAAGTGGTGTCTTTCTAGCAGAAATGAACAGCCCTGCCTCCAGGGGGGCGGGGGGGCAAATGCCTTTTACAAAAATATACGATAAAATTGGGAACTTATTTATTAGCAATATGGTAAAAATATGTCTGCCATCGTGCTTTGCTTGTCCCTATTTAAGGATAAAATCCATTTTTTTGCACTTATTTATAAGATAAATACAAAAAAATAAGATAAAAATACCATTTTTCCGTTTTTTGAACTTAAAACCTATTAAAATAAAAATAAATCTGATAAACATCATTTTTTGAACGAAAAAATAGCATTTCCTTGCCAATAAGAAAAAAATCCTTACCTTTGCCCCCGAATAACAACCATATTATTTATGAATCCTCGTTTTAACGCATTACAAAACATTCAAAGCCGTCCAAATGTGGAGGCTTTAGAGGCTGTTCGTTCCAAAGACGTATTTGCAGCCAATGTCTTTTCGCTGAAAGTAATGAAAAATTATCTTTCGGGAGACGTATTCAAACGCTTAAAGGCTTGTGTAGAGCAGAGTGAGCCGATGGATAGGGCAATTGCAGGACAGGTGGCAGGGGCTATGAAGGCTTGGGCAATCGAGCGGGGGGCAACGCACTATACACACTGGTTTCAGCCGCTTACAGGGCTTACTGCCGAAAAACATGATGCTTTTTTTGAGCTAAATGACGGCGAACCTATCGAAAAATTTGCGGAAGGAGAGTTGGTGCAGCAAGAACCTGATGCGTCCTCTTTTCCTTCGGGCGGCTTGCGAAATACTTTTGAGGCAAGAGGCTATTCTGCATGGGACCCGGGTTCTCCTGCCTTTATTTTTGAAACAAGATATGGCAAAACCTTGTGTATTCCTTCGGTTTTCGTATCTTATACGGGCGAGGCACTTGACCTCAAAACCCCTTTGTTAAAGTCCATCAATTTGTTGGACAAGGCTGCGACAGAGGTGTGTCAGTTGTTTGACAAAAAAGTGAGCAAAGTGATTGCAACACTCGGCGCAGAACAGGAATATTTTTTGATAGATAAAACCTATTTTGAACTCCGTCCTGACCTTGTTTTGACGGGTAGAACCTTGTATGGTGCAGCTCCTGCACGTGGACAACAGCTTGATGACCACTATTTTGGCTCTATTTCGGAAAGGGTTATGGGTTTTATGGTGGAGTTGGAAAGAGATGCCCATAAATTGGGGATTCCTCTGAAAACCCGCCATAATGAAGTGGCTCCTGCGCAGTTTGAATGTGCGCCGATTTTTGAGGAAATGAATGTGGCGATTGACCATGCCCAAGTATTGATGGATTTGATAGACAGGGTGGCAAGAAAACACCATTTCAGGGCTTTGTTGCACGAAAAACCTTATGCACATATAAATGGCTCTGGCAAGCACAATAACTGGTCTTTGGCTACGGACACAGGCAAAAACCTCCTTTCTCCCGGCAAAGAACCGAAGGAAAATATGATGTTTTTGACCTTTTTCTCCACTGTTGTGAAGGCTTTGCACGAACATGCAGACTTGTTGCGCGCAAGCATTGCGACCGCAGGAAATGACTATCGTTTGGGCGCAAATGAAGCTCCACCTGCCATTATTTCGGCTTTTATTGGCTCACAACTTACCGAAGTGTTGAACGAAGTCGCAAATCCGCCACGCACCCGCAATCAAAAGCAAGACAATCCGTATATGCGTTTGGGGATTCCCAAAATTCCTGAATTATTGCGTGATACAACAGACCGTAATCGTACTTCTCCTTTTGCTTTTACAGGCAATAAATTTGAGTTTCGGGCGGTAGGTTCGTCTGCAAACTCTGCCGCTCCTATGACGATTCTGAACTTGATTGTGGCAAATCAACTCATTGATTTTAAGAAATCTGTGGATAAAAAAGTGGCGCGCGGACGCAAAAAAGAGGCGGCGATTTTGGATGTAATGAAGGAATATATAACAAGCAGTGAGGCGATTCGTTTTGAAGGAAATGGCTATGGGCAAGAATGGGTGGAAGAGGCAGCAAAAAGAGGGCTTTCTAACATCAAACAAACCCCTGATGCGTTGGCGGCGTATATTTCCGAAAAGTCTGAAATGTTGTTTACAGAACACAAAATTTTCACACAAGCCGAACTTCATGCGCGTTACGAAATCATGTTGGAGAGCTATTTGAAAAAGGTTTCGATAGAATCTCGTGTGATGGAGGAGTTGGCGATGAGCAATATTATTCCTTCTGCCATTCGTTACCAAAAAGAATTATTGGAGGTAATAGAGGCTATGGCTGATGTGGATATGCCTGAATCTGTGTATGTTACACAAAAAGAACTTGTGTTAGAAATAAGTGAGCATATTTCGGCAGTGATGACAGGGATAAAAGAGATGGCGAAAAAACGGGCAGCGGCTGATGCGCACGAACATGCCCGCGAGCAAGCTGTGGCATACTCAACTACGGTTCAGCCTTGTTTTGAGCCTATTCGCAACCATGCAGATGCCTTAGAGTTGTTGGTAGCGGATAATTATTGGACTTTGCCCAAATATCGGGAAATGTTATTTGTGCGGTAGTATTTATTTTGACGCAGATTTTCGCACATTTTTCTTAAATCTGTGAAAATCTGCGTCCCCATCTGCGCAAATCTGCGTGAAACAACGAAACAGAGATGCTCTCGATTCAATCCGAATATTCGGGTCATACAGGCTCCATTTTTGCCATGAAAGCCGATACTGCGGAGGATTTTCTCTACACAGCAGGGGACGACAAAGTAGTGGCAAAGTGGCATTTAGCCCAAGAAAACTACGCAGAGGCTTTGTTACAAACGCCTTCGTCTATTTATGCCATGACTTTGTTAGAAGCGGAAAATATCTTAGCTATTGGTACAAGAGATGGAACTTTTTACCTTGTAAATACGTTTAGTAAAGAAGTCAAAGCCACGCACCGCCCTTTTACAGAGCCTGTGTATGCCTTGAATTATGATGCCGAAATGGGGCGATTATGGGTCTTGTATGGCGGCGGAAATTTGTGCATTTTGGAGCTAAAAACAGGCGAAATCAGCCATATTTTGCCCCTTGCAAATACGCATTTGCGAAGCCTCATTTTTGAAAAAGAACAGGCTTTTGTGGGGGCGAGTGACGGCAATATTTATATTTTGGATAAAAATAGTCTTTCGCCTTTGCGCAAAATACAAGCACATGACAATTCTGTTTTTTGCCTCTCTTTTTTTGCGCAAAATAAATGGCTCCTTTCGGGCGGACGTGATGCGCATCTGAATGTGTGGGACATGAAAAATGAGATGAAAGCGATTGAGAAAATTCCTGCGCATAACTATACGATAAATGACATTGCTTTTTCGCCCGAAAACGAGTATTTTGCGACTGCCTCGCGCGACAAAACGCTCAAAATATGGGACGCAGATTCGCTCGCTTTGCTCAAAGTCGGGGACTATGCGCGCTACAAAAGCCATACACATAGCATAAATCGCTTAGTGTGGCTTCAAAAAAGCAATATTCTCATTTCTTGCGGAGACGATAGGAGAATTATTCGGTGGAAAATCGGCTGAGGTCTCGCAGATAAACGCAGATGAAAGCGGATAAGCGCAGATAAAAGCAAAATACATCTGTGGAAACCTGCGCGAAATAATGCAAAATAACGCTAAAATAACATGACACATCAGGAAGCAAGTCGTTCCATTTACAAAGAAATTCAGGCGATTTCTAAAGATTTCAAGGCAAAATACCCCCTTTTTGAGCATCAAGATGGCATAGGACTCGGCATTTTGCTGGCAAGCAATGTCATGATTGTTCTTGCTGTATTTGGCTATTTGAGCGGCTATGTGAATATGTGGATAACCCTGCTATGGATAGCTTTTTGGGCTTCTATTTTGCATGAAATAGAGCATGATTTGATTCATTATTTGTATTTTAAAAAGAACCCTTTTTGGCACAATTTCATGATGTTGGGGGTTTGGATATTTCGACCTATGACCGTAAGTCCTTGGTATAGAAGGTACTTGCATTTGCATCATCACAAATATTCTGGCACAGATTCGGATTTAGAGGAAAGAGGCGTTACAAATGGCGAAAAATGGGGCTTGTTTCGCGCCTTCATTATGCCTGACCAAATCCTGTCTTTTGCCTTGCGTGCGCGAAAAATGTACCCCGAAATTCGCAAAATGGAAAAAGAAGGGAAATTCACGCAAGAAGAAGTGAAAAACCTGTGGAGAATTGCGTATTCAGGGTTTTTGCCTGTAGGGATTCCGCTTTATTTGATGTGGTATGGCTTTGTTTTGGGCTATATTGTCTTGGGAATAGCGGCTATGTTTGGGCTAAATCTGCCTTTTTCTACAGAAATCAGCCACTTTTTGGCGTTTTCACAACCCTTTGTTGTCTTACTCATCGCCCCAAATTTGCTCCGTCATTTTTGCCTCCACTTTATAACGTCCAATTTGCATTATTATGGCGACATAGAAAAAGGAAATATTTTGCAACAAACGCAGATTTTCAATGCTTGGTGGACTTTTCCCTTCCAATTATTTTGTTTCAATTTTGGCACAACCCATGCCATTCATCATTTTTTTGTACAAGAAACCTTTTATATTCGGCAATTTACGGCAAAACAGGCAGTCGAAGTATTGAAAAGATATGGCGTGAGAGAAAATGATCTGGGGACTTTTAAGCGGGCAAATCGGTATTTTGAGCAAAATGGTTTATAATTAGGGCTTAGGCAAAAGTTGTTTTTATAGTCACGAATTGCCCATATTTTCACGAATTAACAGCCCTAACTTGTGAAAATTTGGGGCAATGCGTAAGTCCTGATAATTAACATGAGCCCCTCTATTAGGCTTATTATTGCGGTTTGTATTGATTTACAATATATTGCAAAATTCCCAGCAATTTATTCAAGTCGCTTAAATAATATCGTTTTATATCAATCGAAATACAATCTCCTGTTAAGCGCAAAAATACCCAATCATATGCGTTCGTAACTGCGCCATAAATAGTTTCTTGGGGCGTTTCTCGTTCTATATTGAACAATTTTGCAGCATACATTTCTGCGGCACATTGCGCAAAACCCTCATCAGGGGTTTTATTTTTGCTTTCCATGAGGCAAAAAATCGGGGCTTGTACCTCCACAATATTAGGATTTGCACTTAATATAAAATCGGGGTTTCCTGTTAAATCCGTTTCTCCTTCAATATTGAGCGAAAAACCTGAAAAGACAGAAATAAAATCATTTTTGCGTTTGAGTTCCTTCAATACGGGGAAAATGAGGAGTTCTGATTTTGCTTTTTCTGTATATAACGGAAATCTTTGCGCTTCTTGTAGGTCATCAGTTAGACGCTCACTTGCCGAAAAAGAAGGTAATATAATTCCGTCTAACAAATCTGTTAGCGTATTTTGTTGCAAATGATATTGTTTGCAAAACTTATACAAAGAAGTAAATTTGCTGTATGCCATATTTTTGTAAGGTAAAATGCTTACAAATGTCGCATTTTATCTGCAATAAAACAAATAACAGATGCTTACAAATGTCATTTAAATTGTTTTATTTTTCATAATTTTATCTAAAAAAAATTTGTAGAATTAATATATTTTCCCGTAATTTGCAAAACCATTTAATAAACGTGTTTTAGGATTTTATTTTTCATTCAACTACTCAATCTCAACTTTTCATGAAATATATTTTTACTCTGGCATTTGTGTGTCATTTTTGGACGTTTTTTGCCCAAAATTGTGGAGAAAATTATAGCTGTTGGCGCGAAAAAGGCATTTTAGCTTACCAAAAAGGCGACAAAGAAACGGCGATTGTGGCTTTCAAAATGGCAAAAAAATGCCCCGACCTACCCCTTACAAATGACCTCAAACAATGGACAGAAAAAGCCTATACGGGCGAAGTCGCAAGTATGCAAATGGTGGCAAAAACCGCTAATATGCGTAGCGAAAATACGGAAACGGATAAGATTGATGCGACCCGTTATTACTACGAAAAAGGCAGAAATGAGTTTGGAAATGGCAATTATTGGGCGGCTTATAGTTTTTTTGTTCATGCACAAACCCCCGAAAACCTCGCAAAAGTAAATGCTTGGTTGGACAAATGTATGAAAGGGGGAGAGGCGTTAAAATGCTATGAATCAGGCAATTTTGCACAGGCTTTGCAGCTTTTTGAGGCTATGGATAGCCCCTTGAAAGGCGATTTTGCCAAAACAAAAATAGCCGAAATGAGGGATTTTTATGCCTTTTTTCAGCCTATTTTTCAAGCTTGTAAAACAGAGAAAAAAGATAGCCTTTCTTTGAAAAAGCAACAATTAAGCATCATTCCTACGGATATTTTATCGCTTTCTCAACTCAAATATTTGGATTTGAGCGATAATGATTTGACGAAATTTAGCCTCAAAACGGCAAAATTATTTTCCTTGAATAGTCTTAATTTAGCCCATAATCACGTAGAAATGATGAGCGAAGAATTGTTGGCTACCCGTACTTTGACGACTTTGGATATAAGTCATAATCGCATTTCGGAAATTCCCAAGCAAATTGGGCAGCTGTATCATTTGCAATCTTTAGACCTTTCGTACAATCATGTATCTGCCTTCCCCACTGAAATAACAAAGCTCACACAACTCAAACATTTGTATCTTACGTCCAATGATTTGATGCAATTTCCCACAGTAGCCCCGCAGTTTTCGCATCTCAAAAGTCTTCATTTGTCCCAAAATGCAATACATGATGTGCCGCCTTCTATCGGAAATCTGACGGAATTGGAGGAGTTGGATTTGAGTGATAATACGTTTCTGCGGTTTATTCCCAAACAAGCGGGCTATCTTAAACACTTGAAAATCTTAGATTTAAGCGAAAATGTGTTTATGTTTGAACTGACTTCGGTCTTGGGTGATTGGCAAAATTTGGAGCAGTTGAGCCTGAGAAATTGTGGCATGAATGTGATTCCTGTGGAAATTGGGCAGCTCAAAAAACTGACGTTGTTGGATATGGAAGGCAATCATATTACGTTTTTGCCTACGGAAATTGGGGCTTTGACGCAGTTAGAGGCATTGGATTTGAGCCATAATTCTTTGCGCACTTTGCCTGCACATATTGGGACGCTTACGGCGTTGGAGGAGCTGAATTTGAGCGATAATCCGTTGTTACACAGCCTTCCTGCGGAAATAAAACTGCTGAAAAACTTGCAAGAATTGGATTTGCGTGGGGGAAATTTTACGCCTACCGAAAAAAATAGGATTCGCAGGCTTGTGCCAAAAGGTTGTGAGGTGTTTTTTGAATAATTGTGTGTATCTTTGGCATATATTTCACGCAGATTTTCGCAGATGAGGACGCAGATTTCACGCAGATTAAGAAAAATATATCTGCTCAACTCTGCGCGAAACCAACATTTTTTTCCAAATCTATATGAATACTTCCAGAAATCTCATTTTTAATGAAAAACTTTATCCAAGAAAGGAACATTTCTGAACAGGGCATTCAAGATGCAATTCATACTTATTCCTTCGCTTTTAAAAATCTGTAGCGTTTTCAGATTAGGAAAGAAAATTGAATAAAGTAACAATTTTATAGTCCCGTAGGGACGGCGATATTTATAAAAAAAACATGCCAACCCCTCCCTCTTTTTTTTAGCGTTTGCACGAGAAACGCAATAAATGGGGGGGGATTATGGGGGGCTATAAATATTTCGTGCCTACGGCACTAAGAAAT